>CAYYGS010000021.1:0-17085 GCA_964471335.1 uncultured Jutongia sp. | reverse complement strand
GTTTCCTTGTGGACACGGCACCGGACGGGACAGATGCGGTGGCAATCATGGAGAATGCGAAAGAAAATTATTATGATGCGATTTTGATGGATGTGCAGATGCCAATTATGGATGGCTATGAAGCTACCAGAACCATTCGCAGGCTCTCCAGAAATGACGTGAAGGATATGCCGATTATTGCCATGACAGCGAATGCACTGGAAGAGGATAAGGAAGCGGCATTGAAGAACGGAATGAATGCCCATATTGCCAAACCTCTTGATATGGATGTTTTCATATCTGTACTTAGAAAATTTTTAGGATAAAAGGCGAAAAGAATTAAATGGATTGTAGTACATGTGCGAATTATAATTATGATGAGGAGTACGAGGAGTACTTCTGTGATATCAATATGGATGAGGACGATCTGGTGTGTTTTTTATCAGATCGTCATGCATCATGCCCTTATTACAGAAACGGGGATGAATATCAGGTGGTTCGCCATCAAATGTAGATAGGAAATGAGGATTCATATGGGAAACAGAGAGGATATAACTATCTTGGTGATCGATGCACAGGGCGGCGGTATTGGCAGCCGTCTGGTGTCAGCTGTAAAGCAGGAGCTTTCTGCGGCACATGTGATTGCTGTCGGCACAAATAGCTCGGCAACATCTGCCATGCTAAAGGCGGGAGCTGATGAGGCGGCGACCGGGGAAAATTCTGTCCGTGTCGCGTGCCGTCAGGCCGACGTGATTGTGGGACCAATTGGTATCGTGATTGCCGATGCCCTGCTGGGAGAGATTACGCCGGGGATAGCAGCTGCTGTCGCACAGAGCCGGGCGAAGCGTATTTTGATTCCGTTTAATCATTGTGACAATATTATTGTAGGAGTATCTGATCTTAATACAGGTGCATTGATTCAGTGTGCGGTGGAGGAAATAAAGAAAGTAAATTAAAATTGATCTTCTTGACTGCGGGAAGATCCTGTGCTATAGTTTTTGTTAGAATCGTTGGCACGAAGCCAACAGGAGCACAGAAGTGCGAAAGGCAAAAAATATTTCTAAGCCGGCAAAAGACGCCGACTAAGAAATGTTACGGTTTTGCCTAAGAAGAATCGCAAAGCGATTCTTCTTTAAGATGAAAGAAATCTATGCGTACCAGGAAGGTATGTGTTTTCTCTGAAGAGGGATGGCATATACTTTTTTCTTTGCCCGAAAACTTTTGTTTTCTGCAGGGGAAATAGGTAGGTTGAAAATTTAACATGCAGGATTTGTGTAAGCTAATGAAATAAGCTTTGCGCACATGTGACACAGATTCGTTATGCGCAAAACATGTGCAGAAATGAGGTAAATTATGGGATGCTTTATTGTACCGGCGGCTGAGGCTGTTGTCACGACAGTTGTAACACATGTTATGAAGTCAAAGGAGCAGGAGATTGCAAAGACAGAGAGATCTTCTGTTGAGGGAGAGTTTGAGATGACGGAGAAAATTCCTTTTTCCAGAAAGCTGCATTGGCTGAATCGTCTCCTGTGGGGAGGATCTGCGCTGTTAGCCTTTGAGCATGTATGGCATGGCGAGGTGACACCGTGGTTTCCATTTCTTACGGCAGCAGGGAATTCTGCGGATGCAGCGGCGATGCTGCATGAGATGTCAACAGTTGGCGTTGGAATGGCTGTGCTTGTGACGGCTGTCTGGGCGGGCATGGTTGCGGTTTCTTCTGTGATCACAGGGAGAGTGCCGAAAGCGTTGCCTAGTACAACGAATATTAAGTAATTAAAACTTAAATTACGTTGTACTAGCAAGAATTAGAGAGAGAGGATCAGGATGACGTTACTTACTACAGTGTTTGCAGCAGTTGCCAGTACAGTAATCTGGTATGTCCACGCTCCAAAGGATGAAATGAAAGTCGGGATTCTCTGCTGGCTGTACTGGGGGGCTTCTCTCATGTGGCTGGCAGATGCCGTTTCCGAATATATGGAGCTGGGAGCAGAGTATTTTTCACCGGCTCCCGCCGATATGTTGAATGATTTATATCTTGGATTATCTGTTGTGGCGTTTGGACTCGTGATTTGGCTTGCAGTTCTTCTGGTGAAGGATCCAAAGGGTGTTGTGAGGGCAGCTCTGTTAAATAAAAAGGACTGATGGGGATTTGATGAATGAAAAGTGGGACGAGGTTGATTTTGGAGGCTGTCCGGGACGGCTCTCTGTCCGTGGATGACGCATTATTGCAGATTAAGACAGAGCCATATGAGGATATTGGATTTGCAAAGGTGGATATTCATCGGGGAGTGCGGCAGGGCGTTCCGGAGGTTATTTACGGCGCCGGAAAGACGCCGGAACAGATAATCGGAATTGTTGACAGTATGAAAAGAAATGGCCAGGAACGGATTTTGATCACACGTCTGGATTCCGAAGCCGCGGACAGGATACAACGGGAATCTGCGATGCAGTATTATGCAGAGGCTAAAATTGGCCTCGTCGGGGATGCTCCGGTTCCGGATGGGATCGGCAGTATCGTAGTCGCGACGGGAGGCACCAGTGACATTCCGGTGGCAGAGGAGGCGGCGCTGACAGCAGAGATCCTTGGAAACGAGGTAAAGAGGCTTTATGATGTCGGGGTGGCTGGTTTGCACCGGCTGCTGGCGCATAAGGAGGATATTATGAGTGCAGAGGTCATTATCGCCATCGCCGGGATGGAGGGGGCGCTTGCGAGTGTCATCGGCGGCCTTGCCGACTGTCCGGTGATTGCGGTTCCGACCAGCGTAGGCTATGGCGCTTCGTTTCAGGGGCTGTCCGCTCTGCTGTCTATGCTGAACTCCTGTGCCAGCGGTGTTTCGGTTGTCAATATTGATAATGGTTTTGGGGCGGGATATCTTGCAAATATGATTAATCACAGATAAAAGGAAATGAGGAGCAGCATGAGGACTTTATATTTAGATTGCGGGATGGGCGCTGCCGGTGATATGTTGACGGCTGCCCTGTTGGAACTTTTACCGGAACCGGATGCCTTTGTGGGGAGGTTAAATGCGCTTGCTTTGCCGGGGGTGCAGTTTGAAAGGAAACACGATGTGAAGTGCGGGATTACCGGGACAAGCATGTCCGTTACAGTACATGGTGTGGAAGAAGGAGTAGAGGATCATGGTCATTCTCACGGCCACAGTCATTCCCATCATCACAGCAGCATGAAGGATATTGAAAATATTGTGTCTGGGATGGCGCTTCCTGACAGTGTGCACAAGGATGTCCTTGCGGTTTACCAGTTGGTTGCGGAGGCAGAAAGCAAGGTGCATGGCGTGCCGGTCACAGACATTCATTTTCATGAGGTGGGAGCGATGGATGCCATTGCAGATATTACGGCAGTATGCCTGTTGATGCATGAGCTCTCGCCGGATGAGGTGATTGTATCACCGATCCATGTGGGAAGCGGACAGGTGAAGTGTGCGCATGGAATTTTACCGGTTCCTGCGCCGGCGACGGCATGTATTTTAAAGGATATTCCGATTTATGGCGGAACGGTCCGGGGAGAACTCTGTACGCCGACAGGAGCGGCACTTCTGCGGCATTTTGCGGATGATTTTGGTGATATGCCTGTGATGAGAATGCAAAAGCTTGGTTATGGTATGGGCAAAAAGGATTTTGATACGGCAAATTGTGTTCGTGCCATATTGGGCGACCGGGAGACGGCATATGAAGAGACAAAAGGGAAGACGGATGTTGTATTGGAGCTTAGCTGCAATGTAGATGATATGACAGCGGAGGAGATTGGATTTGCATCAGAAAGATTTTTTGAGGATGGTGCACTCGATGTCTATACGGTGCCGATTGGCATGAAAAAATCACGTCCTGGCACGCTGCTTCGTGTCATATGCAGGGAGTCTGGCCGAGACAGAATGCTGGAGCTTTTTTTCCGACATACGACAACGCTCGGAGTGCGTGAGACGACGATGCGCCGCTATGTGCTGGAGCGAAGTGAGGAGCTGGTTCAGACGCCTTATGGGGAGGTTCGACGCAAGGTGTCTTCCGGATATGGCGTCCGGCGCGTCAAGTATGAGTATGATGACCTGTCGCGTATTGCAAGGGAGAGAGAAACGACTCTTGATGATGTGAGGAGAGGACTTTCATGAATACATTACACGAAAAAAAGCGCAGATTAGAAGAGTATCTATTAGAGCTGGGGTCTGTCATGGTAGCCTTTTCTGCCGGAGTAGATTCAACGTTTCTCTTAAAAACGGCGCATGATGTTCTCGGAGATGCAGTGGTTGCCGCGACCGTCCGAACATGTTCCTTTCCGGCAAGGGAGATGGATGAGGCAGGGAAATTTTGTGCGATGGAAGGGATCGAGCAGATCTTCGTGGAAGTAGACCAGCTTTCGATCGAAGGATTTTGCGAGAATCCGGCGAATCGATGCTATCTGTGTAAGCGGGAATTATTTACCAGGCTTCGGCAGGCGGCGGCAGAACGGAACATACCATATCTCATAGAAGGTTCTAATATGGATGATAACGGCGATTATCGTCCGGGAATGGCGGCGATCGCCGAACTGGAGATCAGAAGCCCGTTACAGCAGGCTGGGCTTACCAAAGAGGAGATCAGGCGGCTTTCGAAGGAGGCAGGTCTTCCGACCTGGGATAAGCCGTCTTTTGCCTGCCTGTCAACGCGTATTGCTTATGGGGAAATGATCACAGAGGAAAAGCTTTCTATGGTGGAAAGGGCAGAGCAGAAGTTGTTTGATCTGGGTTTTCATCAGGTGCGTGTGCGCATTCATGAGGGAACGCATGACCACATGAAAATGTGTGAGCATAAAAATATCCATGGTCAAAAGAATGATCATGGATATCTGGCGCGCATGGAAGTGGAGCGCGCGGAGTTTGAAAAAATGATGCAGCCGGAGATGATGGAAATCATAAGCACATATCTGCATGAACTGGGATTTCTGTATGTCTCACTCGATCTTGATGGATATCGGACAGGCAGTATGAACCGGGCACTTTAATCATCATATACGACATGAATCGTATAGGTGATGCTCTTTGGCGTCGCATTTTTGTTGGTGCATGTACAGGTGATTTTAGTTGTGCCGGTTTTTTTGGCATAAAATTCGATTTCGCGGCCTCCCTTTTGATCATGATTATAGGTTACAATATCTGTATTTTTGATATCCCAGACCAATTCGCTGTTTTTGATAGAGTGTTCGGCCTTTACTTCCAAATCAAAATCGTCGTGTACTTCTTCGTATTTCTCAGCGCTGCCATCCCTTCGGAGGGAGTAATCACCGGTGCTTTTTTTGACATGGATGGTGATGGTATCACCGGATGTCTTTTTGTTGCGGCCGGAAATATAGCAGCGGACTTTGGCTGTTCCGGGCTTTTCGGCAATCATGTCGATATCATCCCCGCTATGGTCGTTGTCCTCAAAACTTACGCACTTCTTGCCGGAAATGATTTCCCATCTCACATAATCATCATCGGCATGATGCGGAGATACGGATGCTTTAATTTCAAATTTGTGCCCTTGCTGTACCTGCATTGAGGAATCAAGGCAGGATACGCGGTTCGGTCTGCCGCCATCAGCTCGGACGGATACGCCGTTCAGACTGCCCAATAATAGCGTTGCAATGAGTAAAGCGGGAATAAAACATCTAATAAATTTCATGGTAATACCCCTTTCTATGATGTTGGTATGCATTATGTTTCTTTTTTAGCATTCTATATTAGTTTATATGAACTTTCTTACAATTGCAAGTGCCGGAAAATCCACGAAGTAACATGAGTTAATGTTTTCCTGCCCTTATCAGTTCTTGCTACAGTTGTCCCTGCACCAATTCTCCTGTTCTGCATATAATACCGTAAAACAGAAGGGGGATACGGCTTTTACCCGACAGAAGGGGAAAAGAGTGTATCCCATATGGAGCGGTATGGCAAGTGTGATATTAGATGCCGGGCACGGCGGATATGACAACGGGGCTTCCTATCAGGGAAGAGTAGAGAAAGATGATACATTAAATCTGGTGTTGGCAATCGGCAATATTCTGCAGAATCAGGGTGTAGACGTGATGTATACGCGGACGGAAGATGTCTATCAGAGTCCGGTGCGAAAGGCGCAGATTGCAAATGAGAGTGGGGCGGATTATTTTGTTTCGATCCACCGTAATTCCAGCCAGTTCCCAAACCAGTATTCCGGTGTGCAGACACTGGTGTATGAGGATTCAGGGGCACCGGCGATTTTTGCGGAAAATATTGATAACGAGCTGGCGAAGCTGGGTTTTGTGAATCTTGGAACAGAGGAGAGAAAAAACCTGGCAGTCCTGCGCCGCACGACAATGCCGGCCGTGTTGGTTGAGGCGGGATTTATCAATACAGAGAGAGACAACCAGATCTTTGATGGGAGATTTGCAGAGGTAGCGCAGGCGATAGCGGACGGTATCCTGCAATCAATTCGTTCCATTGAAGGAGGGATTACTGCTACGGAGGAGTCGCAGGATTATACAGTCGAAACGGGAATGTTTTCTCATGAGGAAAATGCTAAGAATCTGGCGATGACGATGCAGGAGGATGGATTTGATTGCTTTGTCTGCCAGCGGGGCAGCTATTTTGCCGTCTGCCACGGGATCTTCTCGAATCGGGAGGAGGCAGAGAAGGAGGCAAAGAGGTTGTATGAAGAGGGATATGAGACACGGCTCAGTACCAGTTTTTCATGAAAAAGATGGAAAAAATAGCGCAAACCTCTTGATTTTCTTGAATTGTAGTGATATGATCGACATTATGATACTGTAAATGATATGAGAGTGGACTGGCGAGTCCACTCTTTTACTTGGATTAATACCGGAAAAGAGGTTGTGTGTTTGACGAAACGGGAAGAGTATGAGGCAAGAGCAGAAAAGATGTTGTTACCCCTTATGGAGGAGCATCATTTTGAACTGGTGGATGTAGAGTATGTCAAGGAGGCAGGACAGTGGTATCTGCGGGCATACGTGGATAAGGAGGGCGGAATTACGCTGGATGACTGCGAACTGATTAACCGTCAGTGGAGCGACTGGATGGATCAGGAGGATTTTATTCCGGAGGCATATGTACTGGAGGTGAGTTCTCCGGGACTTGGCCGCCAGTTAAAGAAGGAAAAAGATTTCAAAAGAAGCATCGGTGAGGATGTGGATGTGAAATTTTATCAGGCGAGAAAGCTTCCGGTGGGGAAGAATGGCAAGGAAGTCTCAGTTAAGGAGCTGACAGGTAATTTGAAGGACTTTACGCAGGATACAATTATCCTGGAGACCGATTTTTCACCATCCTATGAGATTGCGAGGGGAGATATCGCAACAGTAAAGCTGTCAATAGACTTTTAGCTTTTGAATAGATATTGGATTACATTATAAGAGGGAAGGCCGAACCCGGCAGGGGAATGGCGGATTGGAGGAGAAAATGGCTGCAAGAAAGAAGACGACGACAAAGGCGGACCGCACAGAGCTGATTGAAGCGCTGGATGCGATTGAGAAGGAGAAACAGATCAGTAAGGATATTATATTAGAAGCAATTGAAAATTCTCTACTGGCTGCTTGCAAGAATCAGTTTGGAAAATCGGAAAATATCAGGGTGTCTATTAACCGGGATACAGGAGATATCAAGGTTTTAGCAGATCATGAGGTGGTGGAGGACGACCTCTTAGAGGATGAGATGACACAGATGAGCCTCACGGAGGCGAAATTGAAGTTTGGCAATGTGGAAGCAGGGGATACGGTATCCACGGAAGTGACGCCGAAGAACTTCGGAAGGATTGCAGCACAGAAGGCAAAGCAGGTAGTGGTGCAGAAGATTCGCGAGGAGGAGCGCAAGGTATTGTATATACAGTATCTGGAGAAGGAGAGGGAGGTCATCACAGGTATTGTACAACGATATAGTGGCAATAATGTTTGTATTAATCTGGGAAGAGTCGATGCGATACTGATGGAAAGCGAACAGGTGAAGGGAGAGCGCTTTAAGCCGACAGAACATATCAAGCTCTATGTAGTGGAGGTGAAGGATACAACAAAGGGGCCGCGCATTACGGTCTCCCGCACACATCCGGAATTTGTAAAAAGGCTTTTCGAGGAAGAGGTGACAGAGATTCAGGACGGCATTGTAGAGATCAGGAGTATTGCCAGAGAGGCCGGTTCCCGTACGAAAATGGCGGTGTATACCGAATATCCGAATGTAGATCCGGTGGGAGCCTGCGTGGGAATGAACGGAGACCGCGTGAATGCGATCGTGAATGAGCTGAGAGGAGAGAAGATTGATATTATCACATGGAGTGATGAACCGAATGTTTTGATCGAAAATGCATTGAGTCCCGCTAAGGTAGTTTCGGTTGATGTGGATGAGGAGGAGAAGACAGCGCGTGTTATTGTGCCGGATTCCCAATTATCACTTGCAATTGGCAAGGAGGGGCAGAATGCCAGACTAGCAGCTAAGCTTACCGGCTTCAAGATAGATATTAAGACAGAGTAGGGGGGCGGTCGAATGAGCGACAAGGGAGCAGGCCGTCCACGCAAGGTTCCGATGCGGCAGTGTACCGGATGCGGCGAAAGAAAGGATAAGAGGGAATTGATTCGTATCATTCGGACGCCTGAGGAGGAGATTGAGATTGATTTTACAGGCAAGAAAAACGGACGTGGTGCATATATATGTAATTGCACATCCTGTTTACGACTTGCGAGAAAGCGAAAATCACTGGAGCGCTCCTTAAAGACTGTCATTCCGGAGACAATATATGATAAGCTGGAAGGAGAGATGATGGGCAGTGGAGAAGAATGATAGAGTGCTGAACCTGATTGGACTGGCGCAAAGGGCAAGGAAGCTTGTCGGAGGCGAGTTTATGACGGAGAAGGCGGTTAAGACAGGCAAAGCTGCCCTGGTAATACTGGCGGAGGATGCTTCGGAGAATACGAAAAAAAAGTTTAGGAATATGTGCGAGTTTTATGAAGTGCCCATACGGCTATACGCTGTTAAGGATTGCCTTGGCCATGCGGTGGGAAAGGAAATCAGGGCATCTCTAGCAGTGACAGATGAAGGCCTTGCACAAGCAATCATGAAGAAAATGGATTAGGAGGTCATAGGAACGTATGGCAAAGATGAAAATATATGAAATTGCAAGAAGTTTGCAGGAAAAATTTCCGGATATTAAGAGTAAAGATCTGATTGCCCTGCTGAATGAAAATGGATTTGAGGCGAAGAGTGCGCAGAGCAGTATTGAGGATGCTGCAATCGGCTTTTTGCTGAAGCATTTCAGTAAGCCGGCAAAGAAGACGGCGCCACAGCCGGAAACAGAGGAAAAGGCTCCCGCAAAGGCGGAGCAGTCCCACGCAAAGGCGGAACCTAAGAGTGCTGCAAAGACTTCGGAGGTGAAAAAAGAGGAGCCTAAGGAGTCTGAGAAACCGAAAAAGGAGGCTTCTGCTGAGAAGAAAGAGCAGGCAGAAAATGTCCAGAAGGCTGAGGCGGAAAAGCAGCCCGAAAAGGAAAAGCAGCCGGTATCAGAGGAAACGGCTAAGAGTAAGACAGAGGAACGGCGCGGAGAGGGACATGGAAGCCGTGATAATAATGGCCGTCGTGACAGCCGCGATAACAGGGGCAACCGTGACAATAGCGGTACACGACGTGATGCAGGCAGCAGTAACCGCCGAAATAATACACGGAATGGTCAGGGAAGTTACGGCGCAGGCCGTGATAATGGCCGTGGTGGCTATGACAATAATGGAGCACGCCGTGACAGCGGTCGTGGAGGTCAGGGAAACTATGGTGCAGGCCGTGACAGTAACCGTGGAGGACGTGACAGCGGAGGCAGCCGCAGGACGGCACGCGGCGGCTCCTTTGGCAGTATGGATACCGTAAAGCCGGAGGTAAAGCAGTCCAGGGCGCAGAGGGCCAAGAATGATTCCAGAAGCGCGAAGCAGAGACATGGCAGAGAGCGCGACCGGGAGGAAATGGAAAATCCGTTATACGGGCCGGGCGGACGTAAGAATAAGAAGAAGGATCCGAATCGTAAGGGCGCATTTATCAAGCCGGAGCCTGTTGTGAAACAGGAAGAGCCGCAGGATGGCATTCGCACCATTGTCCTGCCGGAGAAGATGACGATCAAGGAATTATCGGATATTATGAAGGTGGCAGCTTCTACCGTGATCAAGAATCTCTTTATGAGGGGTGAGGTGGTGACGCTGAATCATCAGATCACTTATGATGAGGCAGAAGAGATTGCACTGGAATATAACTGCATCGCAGAGATGGAGGAGAAGGTGGATCTTATTGCAGAGCTTCTCAAAGAAGACGAGGAGAATGCGGATCATATGAAAAAGCGTCCTCCGGTTGTCTGCGTTATGGGTCATGTAGATCATGGAAAGACATCGCTGTTAGATGCCATCCGTGAGACAAATGTCACATCGCGCGAGGCGGGTGGAATTACACAGCATATCGGTGCTTATGTGACGGAGATCAACGGGGAGAAAATTACATTCCTGGATACTCCGGGCCATGAGGCCTTCACGTCCATGCGTATGCGTGGTGCACAGGCGACGGATATTGCGATCCTCGTAGTAGCAGCTGACGACGGCGTAATGCCGCAGACGGTCGAGGCGATCAGCCACGCAAAGGCGGCTGGCGTAGAGATCATTGTAGCCGTGAATAAGATGGATAAACCGAGCGCGAATATGGAGCGTGTAAAGCAGGAGCTGGTAGAGCATGAACTGGTAGCAGAAGATTGGGGCGGTGATACTGTCTTCGTTCCGGTATCTGCCCATACGAAGGAGGGTATCGACCAGCTTTTGGAGATGATCATTCTGACGGCAGAGGTACAGGAGTTAAAGGCAAATCCTGACCGTCTGGCGAGAGGCGTTGTGATCGAGGCAAAGCTGGATAAGGGACGCGGTCCGGTTGCAACGATTCTGGTACAGAAGGGTACACTGCATGTGGGAGATAATATTGCCGTGGGTTCTGCTTATGGTAAGATTCGTGCGATGATGGATGATAAGGGACGACGTGTGAAGGAAGCTAAACCATCTACACCTGTAGAAATATTGGGTCTGCACGATGTTCCGGATGCCGGAGAGATCTTTATGGCAACGGAGAATGATAAAGAGGCAAGAAATATTGCGGAGACATATATTACGCAGGGCAGGGAGAAACTTTTAGATGAGACAAGGTCAAAACTGACTTTGGACGGCCTGTTCTCCCAGATCCAGGCGGGTAATATCAAGGAGCTGAATCTGATTGTAAAGGCAGATGTGCAGGGCTCTGTGGAAGCTGTGAAGCAGAGTCTGATGAAGCTGTCCAATGAAGAGGTAGCAGTTCGTGTGATCCATGCGGGTGTTGGTGCAATCAATGAGTCGGATGTGTCTCTGGCGAGCGCATCAAATGCTATTATTATTGGATTTAACGTGCGTCCGGATAATACGGCGAAGGAGATCTCGGAGAGAGAAAAGGTTGATGTACGGCTGTACCGCGTGATCTATGATGCGATTGAGGATGTGGAGGCAGCGATGAAGGGCATGCTGGATCCGGAGTACGAAGAGAAGGTGATTGCTCATCTGGAGGTGAGACAGCTCTTCAAGGCGTCTGGTGTTGGTACAATCGCGGGCTCCTATGTATTGGATGGTAAGATTGTGCGCGGAAGCAAGGTGCGCATCAGCCGCGAGGGTGAGCAGATTTTCGAGGGAGATCTGGCTTCTCTGAAGCGGTTTAAAGATGATGTAAAAGAAGTGGCCACAGGATACGAGTGTGGTTTGGTATTTGATGGTTTTAATGATATACAGGTTGAGGATCAGATTGAAGCCTATATTATGGTGGAGGTTCCGCGTTAAAATGAAATGTGAGGGATTTGATGAAGAAGAACAGTATTAAGTATTCCAGGATGAATGGAGAGGTACAGAGGGCTTTGAGTAATATCATTGCACAGGATATCAAGGATCCGCGGATTCATCCTATGACATCGGTGGTTTCGGTGGAGGTGACGCCGGATCTGAAGTATGCGAAGGTTTTTGTCAGTGTGCTGGGGGATGAGAAGGACCGGGAGGAGACGAGTAAGGGGCTTATGAGTGCAGCTTCCCATATTCGTTCCCAGCTGGCCAAAAATCTGAATCTCAGGAATACACCGGAGCTGACTTTTGTGATGGATGATTCGATTGAGTATGGAATCAATATGTCGAAGAGGATTGATGAGGTAACAAAGAAATCCTGACAGAGAAAGGAAATGAGGATAGAATGAGGGGACTAAGGGAAATAGCGCAGGATGCCGGCCACATTATGATAGCGGGTCATCTCAGGCCGGACGGTGATTGTGTCGGTGCATGTCTTGCAACATATCATTATCTGCATGGATTGTATCCGGAGAAGAAGCTGTCTGTCTATCTGGAACTGGTACCGGATGTGTTCCGTTTTATGGATGAGGAAGGAGACATTATTTCTGACCGGCTGCCACAGGAGGATGTAGATTTATTTCTTGTACTGGATAGCAGCACGACAGATCGGTTGGGAGCTGCGGCCGCCGTCTTTCAGAAGGCGCACAGAACAGTCTGTATTGACCATCATGTGAGTAACAAGGGCATCGCGATGGAAAATATTATTGAGCCGACAGCGAGTTCAACCTGTGAGGTGTTATTTGACCTGATGGAGGAGGGACAGATCGATTTTAAGACGGCAGAGGCATTGTATATCGGTATTATTTTTGATTCCGGCGTATTTCGCCATGCCAGCACCTCGAGACATACGATGGAGATCGCAGGCAGGTTGATGGAGAAGGGAATTCCTTTCTGGAAATATATTGATGAGTGCTTTCTGCAGCGTACATATATCCAGACACAGCTTTTGGGCAGAACGCTTCTGACCAGCATGCGTGTGATGGATAACCGTTGTATTGTGGCGTGTATCACACGGAGGATGCTGGAATTTTATGGTGCTGCTACGCAGGATATCGAGGGGGTCATCGATCAGCTCCGTGTCACAAAGGGCGTAGAGGTTGCAATCCTGCTGCAGGAAACGGGAGAGCAGGAATATAAGGTCAGCATGCGTTCCAACAGTGATATTGATGTGAGCAAAATCGCGGTATATTTTGGCGGCGGCGGCCATGTCAAGGCTGCGGGCTGTAATATGAGCGGTTCTCTGCATGATGTTGTGAATAATATTACGGAACAGATTGAGGAACAGATGTAAGCATATGGATGGAATCATTAATGTATATAAGGAGGCCGGCTTTACTTCACATGATGTGGTGGCAAAGCTGCGGGGAATCCTCCACCAGAAGAAGATTGGCCATACGGGGACGTTGGATCCGGCAGCTGTGGGCGTTTTGCCTGTGTGCTGTGGAAAGGCGACGAAGGTGTGCGAGCTTCTGACGGATCAGGATAAATCATATCGTGCCGTGTGCAGGCTTGGTGTGGAGACAGATACGCAGGATATGACAGGAATGGTACTTCGGGAGGGAGATTTCTCTTCGGTTGACAGGCGGCAGTTGGAGGAATGCATGGAGGCCTTTCTGGGAGATCTGATGCAGATACCACCGATGTATTCTGCATGTAAGGTCAATGGGAAGAAGCTGTACGAGCTGGCAAGAGAAGGGAAAACTGTAGAGAGGAAGCCGAGACCGATTCATATCTCATCCTGCCATTTGGTAGAGGAGCGATTGTCAGAGGGACTCTTTACGTTGGATGTAACTTGTTCCAAAGGGACATATATTCGGACGCTGTGTCATGATATGGGCGTGCGGCTGGGATGCTTTGCTGCGATGGAGAGTCTGGTGCGGACGAGGGTGTCGGTATTTTCTCTGGAGGATGCGCTGACACTCGACAGGATTGAGGAACTGGCAGAATGCGGTGAGCTTGATGCCAGGGTGTGGTCCGTAGATGCGCTGTTTCCCTCGTATTCCAAATGGAGAATCCGGGAGGAGCACGCGGCAAGGCTGTCTAATGGCAATCATCTGTCACCAGAATTTCTGATGCCCTTTGGGGAGGATTGTGCACGGGAAGAGGAAGCCGGACTGCTTCCGATCGGAACACAGATCCTTGTCTATGACGAGAAGGGATATTTTCGGGCGATCTATCAGAGGGAACAGAGAGATTTCTGTGTGAAAAAGATGTTTTAAGGGGTATCGTTATGGAGATATACGAAGGACTTGATTTTAGAGTGAAAAGCAGCGCGGTCTCCCTCGGTAAATTTGACGGGATACACAGGGGACACAGGGTACTGCTTCGGGAGATTCTTTCCAGGCAGGGGTTAGTTCCTACAGTTTTTACCTTTGGTGCGGCCAGAGGGAATGGTGTCATGCCAAAACAGCAGATTTATTCTAAAAGAGAGCAGCAGATCATTTTACAACGAATCGGAATTCAACGAGAGATCATTTTTCCCTTTTGTGAAGAGACAAAAAAAATTTCTGCAGAGGAATTCATAGAGAAAGTGTTAGTAGAAAAGCTGGATACCCGTTATATCTGTGTGGGAGAGGATTTCCGTTTCGGCAGTGGACGTCAGGGCACGGTACAGTTGTTGGAGAGCTGTGCAGGGCAGTATGGTTATGAGCTTACGGTATTTCCAAAGCTGGAAGAGGAAAATGAGGTGATCAGCAGTACAAGGATTCGCTGGGAGTTGTCAGTCGGCAAGCTGGAAATGGTAAATGAGCTGTTAGGTGAGCCGTATTTTATCTGTGGAAAGGTCGTTCATGGCAATGCGCTGGGGAGGACGATCCAAATGCCGACAGCGAATCTGATTCCGGAACCGGGAAAGGTACTTCCGGTATTTGGCGTTTATGCCACAACGGTTATGGTGGATCAGGAGCGCTACTGCGGTGTGACCAATATCGGCCTGAAGCCTACGGTGGGTGCAGAAGAGGTTTCTGTTGAGACACATCTTCTGGATTTTGGCGGTGATTTATATGACAGGGAGATTATTGTAAACTTTCACCACTTTATCCGCAGAGAGAAAAAATTTGCAGATATTGATATGCTGCGGGCGCAGATGGAGAGGGACAAGCAGTGCGCGCGGGAGCTATATATAAAATACTATGAGAAAGGTACGGTATCAGGATGAGTGAGCAATATACTACTGCGATTTTAAATGTGATAGCAGGCCTTGGCATGTTTCTTTTTGGAATGAAGCTGATGAGCGATGGGCTTCAGAAGGTTGCTGGTGATAAGATGCGTGGAATTTTGGAGACGTTAACGAAAACACGTTTTTCTGCGCTTATCATCGGTATTATCTTTACCGGTGTGATTCAGTCCTCCAATGCCGCAACGGTTATGGTAGTCAGCTTTGTGAATGCAGGACTGATGAATCTGAATCAGGCGATGGGAGTCATCTTTGGGGCAAATATCGGTACGACGGTGACCGGACAGCTTTTGGCGCTCGATTTGTCGCGTTATGCACCGGTGATCCTTTTGGTTGGAGTCATTATGGTGATGTTTATGCAGCATCCGATGGTCAAAAAGTTTGGTGAGGTCATCGTGGGATTTGGTATATTATTTATCGGCATGGGTACGATGTCGGCAGCAGTCGGAGAGATAAAGGATGCGCCGATTGTGACATCTACACTCGGACAGATGACGAACCCATTTCTCTGTGTATTCTTTGGCTTTGTCGTTACATCGATTCTGCAGAGTTCCTCTGCTACCGTTGGTATCCTGATTGCACTGTGTGGTCAGGGGATCGTTGATATCCATAATGTATTTTTTATGATACTGGGTTGTAATATCGGTGCCTGTGTATCGGCGGTATTGACAAGCTTTTCCGGAAATAAGGATGCGAAGAGGGCGGCCAGCCTTCATTTGTCCTTTAATGTGCTGGGGTCACTCATGATGTTTATCGTGTTGATGGTGGGCAGCGATACGGTGGAGCAGTGGCTTCGGATTATGACGGAGCATACCTGCAGCCAGCCGGATCGAATGGTGAATGGTGTGAATGTCTTCTTACAGCGGGAGGTGGCCAATACACATACGATGTTTAAAGTGGTACAGGTGGCAGTCTTTTTCTTTCTGTCTCCTTTGTTGGTGAAGCTTTCCTACATTATCGTGCCGGAAGATGCAAATGGTGAGGATGAGTCTGCACAGGCGCAGGGACTTTATTATATCGGCGGCCATAATGTCTTCAATCCGACAACGGCTGTTCCTACCGGTATCTGTGAGATCGTGCGCATGGGAGGCATTGCACAGAAAAATATGGAGAATGCTATGGAGGCATTGATGGATAAGAAGGAGGATCTCATCGTCGGAGTCTATGAGACGGAGATACAGATTGATTATCTGAATACGGAGATTACAAATTATCTGGTGCAGATCAATCAGCTTTCTCTTCCTGTGGCCGACAGAAAACTTTTGGGTGGTCTGTTCCATGTTGTAAACGATATTGAGAGAATTGGTGACCATGCGGAGAATATTGCGGATTTTGCCAAGACATGCATTGACAAGGATCTGGAATTTTCAGAGGAGGCAGTAAAGGAACTGCAGGAGATGCTGGAGGATACGACACAGATTTTATCTCTGGCACTCAACATGTTCAGCCATAACAGTGAAGAGCATTTGCAGGAGATTCTTGATCTGGAAAATGAGATTGATGAGATGGAGCGCAGGCTGCAGAAGAATCATATCAAGAGGCTGACAGCCAATCGGTGTCAGGCCCATGCAGGCATGATTTTTACCGATGTGGTGTCTGGTTTGGAGCGTATCGCGGACCATGCAACAAACATTGCCTTTTTCATACTGGAGGAGGATCCGGAGCCGGATAAGAACCGGGAGCATATGGAAGGAATGCTGGGCTGAGAAGGAGCTTTGTTGGCAATATAAATCGGTATTTTTCGTGAGTCAATAGTGGATGGAGGTCAAATGCCCCATGGATTGTAAAGATGCAGTTATAATATTTGAAAACAACACAAAAAAGAGTGTTGTTCAAATAGAACGTTGTAGTGTTGGTATTGCGAACTATGTTTTTGTTGTCTCCACTGCAACCGAAAATTTTATTCTCAGATGCAGTAAAGATAAGGATGCTTATAAAGATACCGTCTATTGGCTTAACAAGTTGTCTGTATGTGAAATTTCGATACCGATTGTCTTATCGGAGGGAAAATACAAAGACTATTCCTATCTGATTCTTTCCTATATCCGTGGAGATG
>CAYYGS010000020.1:0-17410 GCA_964471335.1 uncultured Jutongia sp. | reverse complement strand
TGACATCCAGGCTTCCCTTTTTTTCTATGAATTTCTTTAGCGTAATCCCCTCTACAAGCTCCATTACGATATAATACAGGCTGTCATCCTCGCCTACATCATAGACATTCACAATATTGGGGTGGGACAGCCCGGCCACTGACTGCGCCTCTGCGCGGAATTTAGACACAAATTTCGCATCATTACTATATTCCTGTTTTAATATCTTAATGGCAACAAAACGATTCAGCCGCTGGTCCTTCGCCTTATAGACGTCTGCCATTCCACCGGCCCCTACTCTATCTACAATCTCATACCGATCGCTAATCAACATACCGGGACTTATCATTCCTCTTCCTCCAATCACTTATATCTGAACCAGCACCGCTGTAATATTGTCACTTCCTCCATTTAAATTCGCCTTATCAATCAACATATTGGCGGCCTCCTCCATAGAGGATGCATGGCGTATCATATATTCTATCTCGTCGTCCTCTACCATATTAGTCAAACCGTCACTGCACAACAGGATCACATCAGACGGCTTAATCTGCAGTTCAAAATAATCTGCCTGCACCATCTCATCGATCCCAAGAGCTCTTGTTATAATATTCTTCTGCGGATGCACTCTCGCTTCACTTTCTGTAATATTGCCAATCTTCACCATTTCCTCTACGAGCGAGTGGTCTGTCGTAATCTGCTGTAATTCCTCCCGCAGCAGATACAGACGGGAATCACCAATATTTGCAACATACAGCGTCTGCTCCTGCAGGGTGCATGCTACCATCGTCGTTCCCATTCCCTCAAATTCCCGATCCAGCTGCGACGCATCATATACTGTACTGTTGGCAAAAGTAATTGCCTCCTCAAAAATCGTGACCGGTGTTTTACTGCTGCTGCTCCGAATACTGGAAACCATACTGTCTATACAGAGTCTTGATGCATAATCACCAGCTCTGTGACCTCCCATGCCGTCCGCCACAATAAATAGATTCCGGAAACTACCCACAGGGCTGTCACTGCAAAATAAGCTGTCCTGATTCATTGTTCTCTTGACACCTACATCCGTCTTTGAAAATGATTCCATGTAGTTTCCCCTCCTTTGTTTTGATAACTCTCAATATTCTAACACAACTGCCCAAAAAGGACAAGCCGCAACATTTTTAAGAATTTCCACAGGAATTACGAAGCTGTCCGCAGGCGGCATCAATATCACCTCCAAGCTCCCTCCTGACCGTAACCGGAATATGCCCCTTCTCCAGTAATTCCCGAAAGCGCTGCACTGACTCTGTCCGTGAGCGTTTTCCCATGCGGCCTTTGACCGTATTGAGAGGGATCAGGTTCACATGACAGTTCAATCCCCGTAAGAGGTTTATCAGTTTCCCGGCGCATTCCGGTGAATCATTTATATTTTCGACCAATGTATACTCAAACGTAACCCTTCTGCCTGTCTGCTCCACATAATCACGGCAGGCCTTTGTAATCTCTGTGACAGAATACCTCTGCGCCACAGGCATCATCTGACGCCGCAGGGCATCATCAGGCGCGTGAAGCGACACAGCCAGTGTGATCGCCAGCTCCTCCTTCATAAGATCATACATCTGTGGAACGAGACCGCAGGTAGAGAGCGTAATATTTCTCTGACTGATGTTGAGTCCCCTCTCATCGGAAAGCATCCGTATGAACCGCACGACATTCTCATAATTATCAAGCGGCTCTCCCATTCCCATGATAATCACGTGCGAAACACGCTCTCCTGTGCTGCGTGAGATCTCATAAATCTGGCCGAGAATCTCCGATGTCTTAAGGCTGCGTACCAGGCCTCCTACCGTAGATGCACAAAAACGACATCCCATACGGCATCCCACCTGAGAGGAAACACAGACACTATTCCCATGGCGGTACTTCATCCACACGCTCTCCACCCTGTTGCCGTCAGACAGCTGCATCAGATATTTTCTTGTCCCATCCAGGGCAGAGATCTGCTCCATTATAATATGGACCCCGCTGAAGCTACACACCTCCCGCAGTCGCTGCCGAAGCGCCGCGGGCAGATTTGTCATCTCCTCAGTGTCCTGCACAAGCTGCCTGTGAAGCCAGTCATAAATCTGCTTTGCCCGAAAAGGTTTCTCCCCCAGTTCCACGACAAACTGCTGCAGCCGGTCAAAATCCATGCTTCGGATATCCGGCTTTTCCTGCCCATCTGCTTTCTCTCTCTTAATATTACCAGTATTCTCGTCCGAATCCATCGTCATAAATCTTCATTTAACCCCTTTTGTATTAATATTTGTGCTATTTATTTCTTTCTTTGAAATGCAGAAACAAAGAATCCGTCACTCATTGCCGCAGTCGGTAAAATCTGAATATAACCTTTCTCCCCCGTTTTTCCTTTGAGTATCTCCGGAAGTTTTTCCTCCAGGGATACCGCATGAAAGGGCAGCGTATCAAGTATCCAGCTGACATTCTGCTCGTTTTCCTCCTGCGCCATCGTACAGGTGCTGTAAATCAACATCCCTCCCGGCTTGACATAACGGCTCACCACAGAGAGTATCTTCCTCTGCTTTTTTGCCAAAGACATAATATCCTCCGGTTTCGTCTTGTATTTGATATCGCATTTTCCCCCTATAACGCCCAGACCAGAGCAGGGGAGATCGGCAATCACAACATCTGCCGCATCCAGCCATTCCTCCCGCAGCACACAGGCATCCTGCTTTTTCAGCTTGACATTATGGATCCCTGTACGGATCAGATTCTGCCGGATCAGTGCCACCTTCTCCTCTCGGAGGTCACAGGCCCAAATCCTCCCCTCCCCTTCCATCTTATCTGCCAGATGAAGAGCCTTACCACCGGGAGCGGCACACACATCAATCACAAAACTGTTCTTATCGACGGGAGCAACTGCTCCCACCAGCATGGAACTCTCATCCTGCACTTGTACCCATCCCTTTGCAAAGGCCTCCAATTCCTCCAGCCTACCATAGGAAGTAATATGAACTGCATCTGAAAACATTCTGCCGGGTGATATCTGCGCTCCCTGCTTTCGGAGGGAATCCGTGATCTGCTCAATCGAGGCCCGGGCCGTATTGCACCGCAGGCAGAGATCCTTCTCCTCCCGGAGAAAAGACTGCAATATCCGCTCCGTCGTCTCTTCTCCGTACTGCTCCAGAAATCGCTCCACGATCCATTCCGGCATGGAATACCAGACAGAAAGATGAAAAACAAGATTCTTTTTGCGCGGGGGATACGGGATGTCCTCATAACCGCGGGCGATATTGCGAAGAACACCATTCACAAAGGCCTTCAGCGGTATAAGCTTTCTCTCCTCAGCAAGCTTCACCGCCTCGTTGCAGACGGCGCTGTCCGGCACCTGATCCATATACATCAGCTGATAAACAGACATCCTCAGCAGTTCCCGGATCACAGGTTTCATTTTCTGCAAAGGCGTCTTGGAAAACCGCATAATAATATAATCAATCTCTAAACAACGCTCTACTGTCCCCTCTACCAGTCTCCCCAGGAAAGCCCGGTCCCTCTTCTCCAGCATAGAATATTTATCCAGCACCTGATGGAGCGCTTTATCAAGATATTCCCCGCGATCCATCACCTGGATCAGCGTATCAAGCGCCAATCCGCGTACATTCTGCATTTCAGTCCTCCTGCTTCCTCAAATTTGTATGCCTTCTCATAAACGGAGAAAGCTTTCACCCTTTTTCATCTTACAGCCCCGCAGGAAGCTTTCTACATCCATTCGCTTCTTTCCCTCTAACTGCAGGGAGGTAATCCTGAGAGCCCCGTCCCCTGTCTGCACCATAATGCCATCCTTATCTGCAGCGATCACAGTCCCCGGCTCCTCTTCTGCATCTCCCTCTGCCACGTCTGCCTCCCAGATCTTCAGAAGCTTTCCATCCCATCTGGTATAGGCGCTGGGCCAGGGGTTCAATCCGCGGATCAGGCGTTCCAGCTCCACTGCCGGTCTCTCAAAATCAAGATTGCCCAGCGATTTTGAAAGCATCCGGGCATACGTATGTTTCTCGTGTTCCTGAGGCTCCGGCTTCAGAGTACCCGCCTCCGCACGCTTCAGCGCCTCCAGAACAAGCGGTCCGCCTAAATGCGACAGCCGCTCAAAAAGACTCCCACCAGTCTCCTTCGGTGCCAAACGATACCGCTCCATCAAAAGGATGTCGCCCGTATCCAGCCCCTCATCCATCTGCATAATCGTCACACCGCTCTCCTCATCGCCATTGATCACGGACCACTGAATCGGGGCCGCTCCCCGGAGCTTTGGAAGAAGAGACGCATGAACATTAATACATCCATACTGTGGCAGCTCTAATATCTGCCGCGGCAGGATCTGTCCAAAAGCAACGACAATGATCACATCAGGATGAAGCCCCCGAAGTGTATGGACAAATGCCTCGTCCCGCACCTTCTCCGGCTGATAGACAGGAATCTCTGCCTTCAGAGCCGCCTCCTTGACCGGCGAGAACTGTGGCTTTCCGCTGCGCCCCCGCGGCCTGTCAGGCTGTGTTACCACCCCGATCACATCATGCTCGCTCTCCACGAGAGATTGTAATGCAGGCACCGCAAAATCCGGCGTCCCCATAAAGATAACCTTCATGTTAAATCACCATTCAACCTTTCTTTTCCAGTTCGCTGTTATCGATCAGTTCACCCTCCACCAGCGATACGTAAAGTTCTCCGTCCAAATGTGCGATCTCATGCTGTAACGCCCGTGCCAGCAGCTCCTCCCCCTCAATAATAACTTCTTCCATATTTTCATTGCAGGCCCTGACCTTACAATAATTAGCACGTGTCACCATTCCTACCTTTCCCGGCACACTCAGGCAGCCCTCATAACCAGTCTGCTCGCCGGACGTCTCCAGAATCTCCGGGTTGATCAGAATAATAGGCTGATTTCCTTCCTCCGTGACATCAATCACTGCCACTCTCCTCAACACACCCACCTGCGGAGCCGCTAACCCAACTCCCTGCTGGTCATACATCGTCTCCAGCATATCATCAATCAATGTCCTGATACGGGGAGTGATTTCCTTCACCTCCCTGGATTTGTGATACAGTAGATCATCCCCCAAAGTTCGGATCGTCCTAATTGCCATTTTAATAACCTGCCTTTCTATTTTCTTTAATTATTAAATCCAAATTGAACTCTACACTCCGGATACTCCTCCTGCTGGAGCATAAATCCCTCCAACCGGTTCTTTATCCGGCGCAGCACGCGGTAATCTCCGCACTTTCCATAAAGAATCATGCGGTGAATATCCCGTACCTTTGCAAGGGGCGCAGGCGACGGTCCGAGTACCTGGAGCTCTTCCACATTCCTCATCATTTCCACCAGCCTCACAGCACATTTTTCTGCCTGCTCCTCCTCCTTAGAAAGCACCAATACTTCTAGTATATTGGAAACCGGCGGATAATGCAACATTTGACGGACAGATATCTCCTGATCATAGAAGCCCGTATAGTCCTGCGCCGCGGCACAGGAGATGCTGTAATGCTCCGGCTGGTATGTCTGCAGCACGACATCTCCGGACTTTTTCCCACGGCCTGCTCTGCCGCCCGCCTGCGCCAGCAGCTGATAAGTACGCTCCGCCGCCCGGTAATCGCCGACATTGAGGGAGAGGTCAGCCGCCATGATCCCTACAAGCGTCACATTCGGAAAGTCATGTCCCTTGACAATCATCTGTGTCCCCACCAGAATATCTGCACTTCCGGCCGCAAACTGCTGCAGAATCTTCTCATGCCCCTCCTTGCCCGCTGTTGTGTCCGCATCCATCCGGAGCACCCTGGCTCCCGGAAAGTGTTCTCTCGCCATCTGCTCTACCTTCTGCGTCCCGATTCCAAAAGTACCAATATAGCGCGAACCGCACTCCGGACAGGCCGGGGGCATAGGAATATTGTAACCGCAGTAATGACATTCCAGTCGATCCACCCTGCCGTAATTCATATGCGCCGTGAGGGAGACAGAACAATGCGGACAGGAAATCGGCTGTCCGCACTTACGACAGGAGACAAAACCTGCATATCCTCTTCTGTTCAAAAACAGAATCGCCTGCTCCCCACGGGACAGCTTTTCTTCCATGAGTTCCGTAAGCTTTGCACCAAAGATTGTACGGTTCCTGTTTTCCAACTCCTGCCGCAGGTCGGTGATCCATACACGCGGCAGGTGCGCCCCGCCTGCCCGCTTTTTCATGGTCAAAAGCTGATAACGCCCCACCGATGCACGGTAATAGGACTCAAGCGACGGCGTCGCCGAACCGAGAAGCACGCTGGCCCCCACCATATGCGCCCTCTGTACCGCGACCTCTCTCGCGTGATATTTCGGAGGCATCTCACTCTGATAACTTAACTCGTGCTCCTCATCAATCACAATCAATCCCAGTCTCGTAAAAGGAGTGAAAAGGGCCGATCGGGGCCCAATCATAATATCAATTTCCCCCTTCTTAGCCCTTTCAAACTGGTCAAAACGCTCTCCCTGTGACAGACGGGAATGCATAACGGAAACCCTCTCCCCAAAACGCCGGTAAAACCGGCTCACCGTCTGGAAAGTCAGTGCAATCTCAGGAATCAGCATGATCACCTGCTGATCTGACGCCAGCACACGCTCAATGATATGCATATAGACCTCCGTCTTCCCGCTGCCCGTCACACCGTGAAGGAGATACACGCCCCTTTTCCCCTGTTCATATTCCCCACAGACAGTATCTACCACCTTGCTCTGCTCCTGATTCAGCAGGGGGACATCATCGACTTCCTCTTCCATCCGGATCGGATTGCGGTAATCCCTCCTTGTCTCTATAGTAATCAGTCCCTGCTCCTGCAGTCCCCGAAGCACGGCTGCCGTCGTTCCTGCCTTTTTCTGAAGCATGGTGTAATCCATGCCTGACACAAAATCCCCCGTCGGGGACAGCAGCTGATCCAGAACGCGCAGTTTTGCCGTATAATGCTTTTTCTCAAACAGGATGCGTTGCTCCTGCATCTTCTCCCGGCTGACGGCCGGATATACGGTCCGGCTTATCTTTTCCCGAACCTCCTGACGGACCGGCATTACCGCCTTGATTGCATCATTAACAGTAGAGCCGTAATTTTCCTTAATCCAATACGCAAGGGAAAGCAGGTGTGATTCTACAACCACTCCCTGCTTTACGACCTCCTGTATTTCCTTAGTCCGTGCAATATCAAAATCCGGCTTCTCATGCAAACCGATGATAAACCCCTTCATCGCACGGTTTCCACTGCCAAATGGTATCATCACCTGCGCGCCGACCACTGCGTCCCGTTCCATTTCCTCCGGTACGATATACTGAAATGGACGGTCAAGGCTCTTGACAGAAATATCTACAATCACATCTGCAAAAATCATATAAAGTTGCCATCCTTCACCACATCAGCCACCAGTTCTCTTTCATCCATATGGTACTTTTTCCCCCGGATCTCCTGATAATCCTCGTGCCCCTTGCCAGCCAGCACAATCACATCTCCCTCCTCGGCATTCTCAATCGCATACCGTATCGCCTCTGCCCGGTCGATGATCGCCACATACTCTCCGGATGCTCTTTTCACACCCTCGATAATGTCATCTAAAATAGCCTGCGGCTCTTCATCCCTCGGATTATCCGATGTAACGATCGTCAAATCAGCCAGTCTCGAAGACACCTCTCCCATCTGAAAACGCCGGTCACGGGAACGGTTGCCACCGCAGCCGAACAGGCATACCAGACGCGTTGGCTGATATTCCCGCAGTGTTGCCAGGAGACTCTCCAGGCTCATGGAATTATGCGCATAATCAATCATCAGAGTAAATTTATCAGAAATAGGAAGAAGCTCTACACGGCCCTTAACACGAATCTGTGAGAGGGAGGACAGAATCGTTTCCGTCTCCACACCGAAGTGACGGCAGATCGCAATCGCCGCCATCGAATTGTATACGCTGAACTTGCCGGGGATATCAATCTCCACATCCATATTTAACAGCCCCTCCATACGATACGCCACTCCCAGACAGCCGTCATGCTCCGACAGGCGCACCTCCTTCGCCCGAAGGTCTGCTGACTCCGAGAATCCATATGTCTCTACCTGGCAGGTATGCCCTGACAGAATCTGTTCCAAATGGCTGTCATCGGCATTAAAGATTCCCTGCCTGCACTGTCGGAATAAAAGACTCTTACAGTGAATATAATCCTCCAGATCTTTATGTTCATTTGGTCCTATATGATCCGGCTCAAGATTTGTAAAAATGCCGTAATCAAAAACAAAGCCTCCTACGCGGTTTAGCATCAACCCCTGGGACGACACCTCCATCACCACACACTTACAACCGGCGTCCACCATCTGACGGAAAGTCTCCTGTACTACATAGGATTCGGGTGTCGTATTTGCAGAGGGAATTCTCACATCTCCATAAACCGTCTCGATCGTGCCAATCAACCCGGTCTTATAGCCTGAGTGCTCTAAAATAGACTGCACCATATAAGAAGCTGTCGTCTTTCCCTTTGTTCCTGTGATTCCGATCGTCGTCAGTTCCCTTGCCGGATGACCGAAGAAATTAGCAGATGCCTGTGCCAGCGCGAGGCGGGTGTCCTTTACCCGGATCACTGTTACGGAGGCCTCCACATCCACTTCTTTCTCAACAATCAATGCCGTCACGCCCCCTGCCGTAACCTCTCCGGCAAAATCATGTCCATCCCTGACTGCTCCGGAAATACAGACAAAAACTGCTCCGGAAGCCGCCTTCCTGGAATCATAGATCAAGGATGTAATCTCCTGCCCCGTATCTCCCTGTACGCACGTATATTCGATATCCTGCAGCAAATCTTTCAAAGTCAAACACAACCACGCTCCTCTCCTATCGTTAATTCCTGATTTAATATGTCATTCCATATGTTATTATATTATTTATATGCTGCCCCGCACCCTCTGGTACAACGAAAGCTCAGTACTCTTCAGAATCAATCTGTGAAATATCAATCTCTCCATCAAAAACAACTGTGGCAGGCCCCGTCATCCAGACTATATTTTCCTTACGGTCATAATGGATTTCCAGATCTCCTCCCCGCACATGAACTACCACTCTCTCCTTCGTTCTGTCAGTCAGCACGCCTGCTACAACAGACGCACAGGCACCGGTTCCACAGGCAAGCGTCTCTCCCGAACCGCGTTCCCACACTCGCATTCTGATTTCATTCTGATTTAACCATTGCACAAATTCTATATTTGCACGTTCCGGAAACAATTTATGCCTCTCGATACGAGGCCCCAGTTCCGGCAGGTTTAGTGACTCGGTATCATCCACAAAAATTACGCCGTGTGGATTTCCCATCGATACGCCGGTGATGCAGTATTTCTTCTCCCCAATCACAACCGGCTCATCAATCATCTGCTCTCCCTCAAAATCAACCGGGATCTTCTCCGGCTCCAGAACAGGAGAACCCATATTGACCCGGACAGATACCACCTTTCCATTCTCTGTCGTCATATCCAGCTGCTTAATCCCCCCCTTTGTCTCCAGAGAAATCGACGTTTGGTCTGTCAGTCCATAATCATATACATACTTTGCGATGCATCGCACCCCATTTCCACACATCTTCCCCTCAGAACCGTCTGCATTATACATTTCCATCCGAAAATCCGCCTTCTCAGACGGACAAATCAGAATCATTCCATCTGATCCAATCCCGAAATGACGATCACTCACATATCGCGCAATACGGTCGGGATGAAGGATCCTTTCCTCCAGACAGTTCACATAAACATAATCGTTACCACATCCATGCATCTTGGTAAATTTCATCACGATACCTCTTCTTTCTACCAACTTTTATTGCGGAAACGGGGCGGCCACCGGAACAAGCCGATATCCCCTTCCATAACAGGTTTCTATTCTCCACGGCGTCTTAGCCAGCTTACGTCTCAGCTGCTTTATTACCGTATCAAGAGCTCTGCTCTCCCTCTGTCCTTCACTCTCCCAGATCAGGGCCAGCAGTCGCCGCCTGGGTACCACATCCGATGTATCCTGTAAGAGCCAATGCAGCACCTGATATTCTCTTCCCGTCAGCCCCAGATCTCTCTGTCCATAATGAATCTGTTCCACCTCCGGCAGTTCGAGAAAACCATGTCTTCCCATCACCCCTCTTCCCTGTGTTCCTGCACCGCAGAGCTCTATCAATCTCCACAGGCGAAGCAGTACAATTGGCTCCGGCGTCTCTCTTCTCTGGTAATCATCTGCTCCCTGCTGCAGGCATTGCAGTTCCTCATAATAGGTATCCTCGCTTCCCATGACGAGCAGAGGGACAAATATCATTGTTCGTAATACAGCAACCACCTCTGCGGTCTGGATACGGCAGGAAAGTCTCAACACAGCCGCCTCCCATCCCTGCCCGTTGATCCCGTTGATCCTCCTGCACAACTCCTCCTGGCTGCGACAGCTGATAAGCCGCGCACGCACACCCTTTTCGACACTCTCCACCTCTGTATCCCGTATCTCTTCCTCTACCGACATCACAAGCAGCCTCATACCGATATCCCTTCTTTCTCGAACCAAAAAACTTTAGATTCCTGAAACAATATCACCGAGCAGCTCATATCCATTCTCCCACAGCTCTGTCTTCAGTGCGGCCCATTTTTCCCATCCATCCCGCCCCCGCATCATTCTGCGTTCATACGCATAATATTGCCGGCGCAGTTCAGGCGGCGTAAAATCAATCATAACAGCATTGGCCCCGGCATAAATTCCCTTTTGGTTTCCCTTCGCATCCAGAATATCCAATTCCCTTGTCACTGGCAGGATAGCCTGCGGAAACATCAGCCGAAGCATCGAGAGGACAAAATAAGTAAGTTCCAGACTTCCCACCCTCTCCTTCTCAAAAAGCGTTCCCGGTGCCGGTATAAACGGCCCGATCCAAATCATCTCCGGAAGCAGCTGCTTCATAAACATAAGCTCCTCTACGACATCATCCATCTTCTGCCAGGGCGACCCCATCATGAATCCCGCCCCGACGCGGTATCCTGTCTCCTTAAGCTCCCACAGGCACTGCTTTCTCCGCAGAAGCGACATATTGGCCGGATGAAGCTTCCTGTAATAGGCGTCTCCCGCCGCCTCCTGCCGCAGGATATAACCCTCAGCTCCCGCCTCAAACCACTGTCTGTAGATCTGCCCCGACTTCTCACCCAATGCGAGAAATACTGTGCTGTCCGGCCATTTTCTCTTGATATCAATGATCATGCGGGCAATATCTGCCGGTGTATATTGCAGATCCTCACCACTCTGCAACAGAAAAATATCAATCCCCCGGCTGACAGCCTCCTCACAGCAGGCAACCACCTGCTCACGTGACATACGATACCGCTGTGCACTACGGCTCTCCCGATGAATTGCACAATAATAACAGTCATTCCTGCAATAATTCGAAAAGGCAATATTGGCAATCGGCAGCAGCTTTCTCTGAAAATATCGACCCTGCATCTGTGCTGCCCGGCGCGCCAGCTCCTCTGCCACACCTTCATCATGGTAACGGATAAAATCGGCATATTCCTCCGCATCCAGCGCACCGTCTCTCTCCAACCGGTCAATCATTTCCTGAAATTCACGATTCATATCAATATCCTTTCTTTCTCAACCTTGAATTCCCTTCTCAAAATTGAAAAAGCATAAATAATCTCCATCCTTCCCAATTTTACCATAAAAAAAGAGTTTCGCAAAGCGAAACTCTGCGAAACTCTTTTCTATTTTATTTCAAATTGTCTGATCATTGACCTTACCGATCGCTTTAATTCTTCCAGGAGCTGCTCCAGGGAGCAGGGAGAATCATATAATATTACACTGTAGCAGGATGCACTGACCAGTTCCACGATCATATAGATCATCAGATCCTCATCGCGGAACTGCTGTCCCGATTCCTTCATCAGCTGTTTAAAGATATCCATACAATTCATATTATCCCGATCCGGAATGCGGATATGGGAAAAAATTGCCCAGCTTAAATTCTTTGAGATGAATTTCAGAAGCACCTTGTTCTCATTCAGCTGACCCACAACATTTTCCACAATAAAGCAGATCTTTTCCTCAAAACCGGTCACCTCACTCTCCCGCAGTTCCTCATCAGCACGGGCAAAGATCCGATTGGCCTTATGAATGATCAGCTTATCCCGAATATCATACTTATCCTTAAAGTACAGATAAAAGGTCCCTTTCGCCATCTTTGCCCTGCGGGCAATATCCGAAATGGAGGTATTATTAATACCCTGCTCCGTAAAAAGATCAAATGCGGCTATCAGCAGCGCTTCCTTTTTCCTCTTTTTCTTCTCCTCTACACGGTCTCCCATCAATTCTCCTCCCGGTCCGGTGGTACCACCAGACACTCTCTCTGTATCTTACTCTTCACGATGGCATTCTACAAGCTATTTTTGAAGTTCTTCGGTCGCCATGATGAACTTCACGCTGCCCTCCATGCCTTCTCGGTTACCGCTAAAGCTTGTGTAGGCATTGGAAGCGGAGCTGATTTTGGACAATCTCTCATTCAATTCGCTCGTTGTATCCAGCAGATCATTGACCGTCTCGGCAATCTCCCTGATCCCTTTCCGGTCAAAAAGCGCCATGCCATCCTTTAATGTAAGTGCACCATCATTAAGCTCTGCGATACCAGCTGCCACATCTCCTGTTGAGCGGACCAGCTTCTCTATTCCCTCATGAAGGGTACTGCTGCCATTCTGCAGTCTGGAAGCGCCGTTCTGCAGTTTCCTGCTGCTCTTCGTCAGCTTTTTCGCATTCTTCTGGATCACAGGCGCATTCTGAATCAATTCAGACGCCCCTTCATTCATTTTTTCATTATTGCCCACCAGAGTACCAGCTGCTGCATCCATCTGTTCAATACTGGATGCAAGCGTTCCGATCCCCTGTTTCATTGCCGCATTACCGGCCGTCAGCTGACCCGAACTGTCGCGCAGCTGTGCTGCATAACCTGACATTGTCTGTGCTGCCGTCTCCAGAGCTGCAGCTCCTGTATAGAGATTGGTCTCCTTACTATTTTTATCGGTAGCATTCTTGATTACGCCAAGGCCAGCTGCCAGATCTGCGCTGCCATTCTGATCCACCTGTCCGTCAGACACTCCGTTTGTTGCAGCATCCAAAGCAGCTGCAGCCTGCTCGCCTCCCTGGATATAGGCAATCGCGCCCCTGACTGCGGCCGCCATCCCCTGATACTGTGCAGCTGATGCCGCGTCTCCTGCCGCTGCGTACTGCTCTGCCGCCGTAGTAAACTGTGTCAGCATTGCCTCCAGCCCTGCCACACACTGATCTAACTCATCCGTCTTTTTAAGCTTTCCGGCCGCCTCATTAATCTGTGCTACGCCTGCCTGCAGCGCAGCCACACCATCATCCAGCTGGCCAATTCCATTTTTAAGGTTTGTCGTGCCGGCCGACATTGTATTCATATTTTCCTGAGAAAGCAGCTGATTCACAGATCCCACAAAGGTATCCACACCCTTTCCCAGCGTATCATACTGCGCCGGCAGTTCCTTCGTCGCCATCCGAAGCTGGCTCACGGCATCCACAAGCTGACTCGTCCCCGCCGTATACGCCTGCACACCCTCAGAGAGTGTCTTCGCACCGCCGACATATGTGTCAACTCCTTTCAGCAGCTTATCTGTACCCTTTGTATAATCAAACACACCCTTTTTCAGCTCCACGCTTCCGTCCTGCAGATCTGATGCACCGTCATTCAGCGCATGAACACCGTCCGAATACTCCCGGAAGCTGTTTTTCAGCTTCTCCGTTCCCTCCTGCAGATCACTGCTGCCATCAACCAGTTTCTGAGAGGAAGCCTTCAGATCATCAATCTTATCACGAAGGTCGTCAAAATCATCGATATCGTCAAAATCAAGTTCATTAAAGATCTGATTCGTAGCGATCGTATAAGTCGCATTCATCTCAAAATCCTTCACATCCGCCTTGATCTTCACCGTATCTGTAATTTTATTCCTGATCTTAGAGGAATCAATATCCATATCGTCGCCAAAATCCAGTCCATCCAGATCCAGACTTTCTGACAATCCCGGCATACCATATGCCACCAGAATATCATTATCTCCCTCGGAAACGATCGTTCCGTTATCAATCCACACATTTTCAAAGATATCCACCGGCAGGATCATACCCGTAATCATCATAAACGGAATATAGATATCTGTCTTCCTGCCTCCCACCGTCACTGTCCTTTTCGCCTTATTCCTGTAACGTATATCAATTTCCAGCTTGCCGCTTTTGCCAATCAGCTCCTTCGGCGATATCTCCTCTCCGTCCAGGTAATACGTAAGCTCCACTGACACCGGAAGTTCCTGGTCTGTACTGCCCTGATAATAAATATCCTTCTTGCCGGCCTGCCATGTCAGGGTATCACCGTCCTGTGTAAAACTCTCCTCACCCTTTACGTTCTCGATATCCGTCAGAGAAGACTCATCCTTAACTGCTCCGCTGACACCGGAATTTTTCAGCCAGTCAGATACCGTAACCTCCTGCGGCTTGCCCTTCGCATCCATATTGACATATACCGTCTCCTGTTTGGAGATCTTATCACTGTCCAGACCACCGGACTCCTTTACATCCAGCTTCTCCTTCGTCGTGCCCTGCGCTGCCAGCGCCGTACCTCCCGTCAGACAAAAGGTATGAGACGCATATTCTACATTACCTGCAACAAGACCTGCCGCCAACAAGCCTGATAAACTCACTGCAATCACTCTCTTCATATTCTTCCTCATAGCAATCAAATCTCCCTTCTATTCATTACACTCTGTTTTATATTTTCCCTTAGTTCCAGCGAAGTGCGGATAATCACCCCATCAAAGAGCCAGAGCATCGCCGGCAAAACCGTAATTACAACTACCATACTGATGACAGCTCCTCTCGCCAGCAGCGTACAGATCGCGCTGATCATATCGATGCGGGAGTACAGGCATACGCCAAAGGTCGCTGCAAAGAAGCAGAATCCGCTTGTCATAATGGATTTGATCGAATTCTTATGTGCTGTAGAGACTGCCTCCTTCTTGGATGCTCCGTTTAGACGCAGTTTATGATAACTGTTTGTCAGCAGAATCGCATAATCTACAGTCGCACCCAATTGAATCGTCCCTATTACTATGCTTGCCACAAAAGGAAGGGATATACCCATATAATAAGGAACCGCCATATTGCAGGCAATCGCAAATTCAATGACCGATACCAGTATAATAGGAATCGAGATCGACCGGAAAGTGACAAGGATGATCAGGAAAATAGCCGCAATGGAAAGATAATTCACATTCGCCAGATCCACATCTGTCACATCTGACAGATCTTTCATCAGAGGGGCCTCCCCGATTACCATTGCTTCCTTCTGGTATTTCTTGATAATGCTGCTGATCTCTGCAATCTGTTCATTGACCTCATCTGTCGCCGACTTATAATCAGAACAGACAAAAATCAACTCATACCGGTCAGTCTGCAGCATTTCCCGTAAATCATCTGGAATCATGCTCTCCGGCATATTAGCGCCAATTATCGAATTCAAGCCGATCACCCATTTTACGCCGTCCACCTGTTCAATCTGAGCACTCATCCTGCTCTTTTCCTTTGCCGACAGATCTTTATTTTCTAACAGAACCATATGCATATTACTCATATCAAATTCTTTCGACAGCTTATCATTGGCCACCGCACTCGGAAGATCCTTCGGCAGGGAAGAATCAATATTATAATAGATCTCATAATGCGAATTACCATATGCTGCCGGTATCAGTACAATCAGGAAAAGCACAAGCGCTATATTATGGTGTTTCACGATCCAGCCGGAAAGACCATCCATACTGCGGATCAGAGGCTTATGCGTTGTTTTTTCGATAATTCCGTCAAAACTCAGGATTGTAGCGGGCAGCACAGTAACACATGCAATGACTCCAATCACTACGCCCTTCGACATGACAATACCGATATTCATCCCCAGCTTATACGTCATGACACAGAGGGCCAGGAATCCTGCTATTGTCGTGATTGAGCTGCTTGACACCGACTTAAAGGTATTCATGATCGCATGCTTCATAGCACGCTGCCTGTCACCCGGAAATCGCTCTTTATTCGCTTCGTAGCTCTCCAGCAGGAAGATCGAATAATCCATCGTCACGGCCAGCTGCAACACTGCCGCCAGTGCCTGGGTAATATATGAGATCTCTCCCAGGAAGATATTGCTTCCCAGATTATATACAATCGACATTCCTATCGTCATCAAAAATATCACCGGTGTCACAAAGGAATCCATCGTCAGCAGCAAGATCAACAAGGACAATCCTGCAGCAATAACCACATAGACCGGCATTTCCTGCAGCGCCAGATTCTTAATATCTGTCACAACTCCCGACATGCCCGCTGCAAACGCCGTCTTGCCTGCAATCTTCCGGATCTGCGTCAGCGCCTCCATCGTATCATCTGCAGACGTCGTATCGTCAAACAGCGCAATCATCATTGTCGCATCTCCGTGAAAAAATGCATCCCGAAGCTTCTTCGGCATCATCTCCATCGGAACCGAGATATCAAGCGCATCATCATACCACAATACATCTGTGACATGATCTACCGCCTCAATCTTCTCCTCCAGTTCCGATGCACTCTTCATTGTCATATCCTCCATGATCACCATGGAGAACGCCCCCATCCCGAATTCATCAACCAGAATATCCTGTCCCTTCACTGTCTCCAGACTTTCCGGCAGATAGCAGAGAACATCATAATTCACTCTGGTAGACACATATCCAATCCCGGATGGAATCAATAGCAATACTGCAACCAACAAAATTATGTTTTTGTGTTTGGTAATCAGATGTGCAAAATTGTTCATACGCATGACCAACCTTTCCCATATGCCGCCGGTGGCGGCAAAAACTTTCTGCTTGACCAAAAATGACCAACAGTCATTTTTCACTTTGAATACTATACATCAAAAATGACTGTTGGTCAATATTTTTATAATAAAATAGCAAAGAAAATAAATTTCATTCTTTTCAATCTATTCCTGTGCCAAAAGCATCATAATCTCATTGCTGCGAGCTACAAATGCTGTCATTTCCTCCGGTGTCAGCGGCTTATTCGCTATCATGGCCAGATCATAGAGCTGCTTGCAGAAAAGCCCTGTGTGCTCTCCTTCCTGATTCTCCAGAATATACTGCACCAGCTTATTCCTTGCATTCAGGATCAGCGTCTCGCCGCCTCCAAACATTCCCATATCCATGCCGCCTCCCATGCTGTACATCTTCATCATGTCCTGCATGCGGCGTGTCTCCTCTGAAAGTGTCACCATAGATGAGACAGACTCATTCTTGAGATTCTGTACCTTAACCTCCAGACTTTCTTTATTAAGCGCCTTCCGGAAGATTTCACTCAACGTCTCCGTCT
>CAYYGS010000019.1:14013-18057 GCA_964471335.1 uncultured Jutongia sp. | reverse complement strand
AAAAAGGAAATGCCGTCTAATTCAGGATGAATATTAAAGTAATCACAGATTGTAGCGCCAATATCAGCGAAAGTGCTGCGCGTTCCCAGATTCGTGCCAGGTTTGACAGACTTTCCTGCAATGATGAGAGGCGTATATTCTCTGGAGTGGTCGGTGGACGGCGTACTTGGGTCACAGCCATGGTCAGCCGTGATCATCAGAATATCCTCCTCCCGGAGTCTCTCCAGCATAGCGGGGAGATTTTCATCAAAATAGGAGAGGGCGGCTGCATAGCCGGGAATGTCGTTTCGATGACCGTATTTCATATCAAAATCGACCAGATTCACGAAGCACAGTCCGTGAAAATCCTTTTCCAATAGGGTAAGTGTCTGCTGAATTCCGTCTGCATTATCTTTTGTCTTGATTGCTTCTGTAACGCCTTTGCCATTGAAAATATCACGGATCTTTCCCACAGCGATGACATCGAGTCCTTCTCCCTGAATGGCATCAAGCATTGTATCGCGGGGCGGAGTCAGAGAAAAGTCGTGACGTCCAGCCGTGCGTGAAAAGCTGCCTGGCTCGCCGATAAATGGTCTGGCGATGACGCGTCCGACTGCATATGGCCCCTGACAAAGTTTCCTTGCGATCTCACAGATGCGGTAAAGCTCCTCGACCGGGATGATCTCTTCATGCGCAGCGATTTGAAGGACGCTGTCAGCAGAGGTATAGACAATCAGTGCGCCCGTCTCCATATGTATCTTTCCGTATTCTTCAATGACGGCCGTACCGGAATATGGCTTGTTGCATAAAATCTTCCGTCCGGTCTCCTGTTCTAGGGCCTGTATCAGCTCTGCCGGAAATCCATTCGGAAATGTGGGCATGGGTTCCGGAGAAATGAGACCTGCAATTTCCCAATGGCCGATGGTGGTATCCTTTCCGCGGGAGGCCTCCTGCATACGCATGAAAGCTCCCGTGGGATGATCCTCCCCCACCCATTGATGTCTGGCGGCTGCCCGGTTTCCCTCAATCTGAAAGAATCCCAGCTTATTCATATTTGGCATGTAGAAATGTTCGTCTGTCGATGCGGCGTATACGGTATGACTTCCTGCATCGCCGTAATCAGCGGCATCGGGAGCCTCTCCAATCCCAACACTGTCTAAAACAATTAAAAAAACTCGTTTCATACTTCACCTCATTTCTAAATGTATTCACATCATGTTATGCATATATATAACTGAAGAAAATGTATCCCAAACTCTTAAAATGATGTTCCGCATTTAAGAGTGACATTCTTCCGGTAGATCCTGTCTGGGGATTATAGTAGGTAATAAAATTGCTGTCATATGCTGTAATCAGGACAGCAGAATTGTTATCATCTATCGCGATCACAGGCTTATCGTTGCTGACAAAGTAGAGTATTTCATCAACGGTACAGCCGGTGAGGTTGACAGGTGTATCCAGATGTTTTTTCAGGATATCCATAGCGGAATATCCCTTGAGATCATTAGCGGCAACAGTAACCTGTGCAGATTGCAGAAGCATTTGTGCACACGCCTTGATGCTTGATAATCCACTTGATGTCGTCACTTTGTCCAGATTGGAAATAGATTTGCTGAGGAACTTTCCGCCTCGCTCCCAGACAATATGGGAGTGGTTGTCCATGACAACACCCATTTGCAGATCCGCGGTCTGGATTGCTTCACCGGCATCTCTCGTAGAACCGGTGATCGCACCATAGGCATAAATATAATATTTTGTCGTGGCATTTTCCTCTGGATTGCTAAAATGCAAAGTCGTATTTTCCGTGACCATTACATATTTTGTCGAAGCTGTTTCCGGAAGCTTTTCAATCAGGAAACCGGCCGGCATAGAAATGTATTTCTCAATCAGCATTTTTTCCGTATTGCGGAAGGTCAGATCAAAGGATTTTGCCGTAGTATCCTTCTGGTGCTGTATACTGTCATCAGAGATTTTACGGAAACGGTTGCCCGTTTTTTTCACACGCTTTAACCGGATAATATCATCCTCTACTTTTGTCTCGGTAATATATATATTTTTTGTCTGGTACTTTTTCAGCACCTGTCCCTGTGAGTCAGCGATGACCATTTTATAAACCGGCGAAATCGTCTCACCCTCCGTGGAATTGTAAATGTCGGAGGTCCGAATAAATCCGTAGACGATATTGGAATCAATCGCGCCGAGCACCCGTATTGTCTGTCCTGATTTGGCAGATACGGTGATTTCCTTTTCGGAGTCCAGATCCAGAATGGTAATGGATGTGGCGGCTTTCTTTTTGGTGGCATTTGACCAGACGAAGCATTTTGCTTTCTCCATCATGGCAAAATTATCGCTGGAAGCATTTTTCGTAAGAATAGTATATTGTCTCGATGTAATATTATATGCGTATACGGTATCGTACAGGGAAAAATAAAATATGTTTTTCCGATTTACATAGCAGAAGGAGCCAAAATCCTCTTTTAACCTCTGATAAGTAGTATCCAGCGGAATGTAGACACGCTCATTGATCCGATTCTTATCAGGCGCGTAATTGTAGAGAAGGATGCCTACACGGCCTTCGTAGTCCCCACAATTCATATATCCGTAGACGACGAAATCAATATTTCCATCTGAATCGACATTTAAAATTCGAATATCGTGTTGGTCATAATGATCCCGCAGATAATCGTCAGAATTCTGTTCAAATGAAAATACCTGGTTTAATTTATTCTTGTCCAAATCATAATACCAGAGAGAACCGTTGCGGACAAAAGCCATTTTTGTATGTTCCTCGTCGGAACCGATATTCAGATTTTTTAAGTTCGTGACACCAAGCTTAAATTCACTTTGTGTTAAAGAAGTTAAATTAGGATTAAACATTGCTTCCATGGTTCTCTGAAAATACAGGAGATAAATATGTCCAGAGGCATAGCGCACACGGTAAAATTCCTTTACGAGATATGTCTCCTTTCCGGAATTGGTGTCAGCCTTGACATAGTAGGACTCTTCTATGGCAGCAGTCTCAATATTCAGTTCCTTTATGGTAGGGATGCAATCCGTAATTATTTTTGGTTTGAGTTTGTTCCATGTCACCATTTTTTTGCTCGAATGAATGGTGACATTGGCCAGTGTACTGTCGCTTTCCCCGTCTGTCTCCAGATAATCCTCCAGTTTCAGAGACTTTCCGTGGTCAAATGTCGCTTGATGGAACTGATTCACAAAATCCAGCTTCTCCTTCAGAAAAAAGTCTGCGTCATAATATTTTATTCTGGTAAAGAAATGGATCTTTTTACTGTAATTTGTTGTCAATGTAATTTTCAGTCCATATTCCGTGCTGGTATCCATCGTTGCATCTAATTTGATTTTCGCCGTTTTAAATTTCTTTTCATGGGAAAATGCCGTCAGGGTATTGGACAGGATCGTCTTTTGATTGGCAATATCCTTCAACTCATAATCCAGCCGTTTAATATTGGATTCATTTTCGGATATTTTGATGGTAAAGGACTTGTCCGTACCTAAAGGGGTGATGGATTCACGCACATCTGCGCTGTCAAGCTCGCTGCTGTAGCCATGCAGGGTATTGACAGTATACTCCCCCAATTGCAGATACATAATAGGAAATGTTGAGTCGTGCAGACTCGTAGCTGTTGCTGTTCCTTCGCTGATATTGGGAATATCGCGGCTAAATAAAAAAATGCTGAAACAAAATAAAACAAGGTAAGCAAAAAATTTATATAAATATTTCAATGGTAATCCTCCGTGTCGCCGTCGTACGGTAATGTTTTTAATTCCAGTATAGATTGTTCTGTCTGAAAAGGCAAGCTCCTTCCCAGGAACATTTTTTGAATTTTTTCATAAGATAATAGGAAACAGAGGGTATTGGCGACCAGCCGTCAGGAGGATAGACACATGCAGCAGAGGACAATTTATCCCAAAGGAAATACAATTACATTTCCTTTGGAATTGACACAGTTTCGGGAGGAAGAGGAAAATCCGGATTTAAAATATTTGTATGGAGCCGAGCTTGCTCCGCTGCAGGAGATGGTATCGCAGGTATGTGATCAGATG
>CAYYGS010000019.1:6811-14003 GCA_964471335.1 uncultured Jutongia sp. | reverse complement strand
CAGATGGAATATGACTGCAGCCCGATGTATGACAGATATCCGGATAAGGTTACAATGCAGCAGCTGGCATCCAGCATATGCAGCCACAGGAGGCAGTGCAGTGATGACAGAGGGCAGGAGAAGTGGCTGCGTCCGCTTGTTGAGGTTATGCTTTGCAATGAGATGAATTGCCGCAGGGAAAAAAGATGTCGGCACAAGAAAGGATGTCGGCGTTAGAAACAGTATTCTACAAAGGGAAATCCGAGATAAACGTGACTACAGCTGCCATCTTTGTTCCATGTCAGCACGATTTGAAGGTTGGATCCACCAGAATCATAAGGTGTCAGAGAAAAGTTCTCCAGAAGGAAAGGACAGTAAAAATAAAAGTCGGAATAGCCGGAAGAGACGCCGGAGGAAATAAGAGACGCGGTAGAATTATCGTTCCAATCGGTATCGGTAAGGGTGTTGATCAATGTCTGACAATAAGAGAGTGCAGAGTCTCTGGTAAGCTTATCAGGGAACTCTGCGATTTCCCATGTCTGGCTTTTTTTCGACTGAAAAATCAGGTTTGCACCAGGCAGACCCTGTGATGAATTATTCTCCTTGTCGGAAATGTTCAGTAAGGAATCTTTCCCACTGTCAGAAATGCTCTGTGTGGAGTCCTTTCCGCTGTCGGACATGTTTTGAAAAGCATTTTGTGTATCATCCTGTTTAAGTGTTTTATTTTGGTAGGCGGGGACAGCCCTGTCATTAAAATAGTTATCATGAACCGTTTGTCCCAGTGCGGCACACCAGCAGAGGATCACGATGATCACAAAGCCATGCTGCAATTTATATTTTAAACTTCGTTTTTGTTTCTTCATAACAGTATTCTCCTTTCATTCTTATAATGATTAGGATGTCAAAAGCCCTTTTGACATCTTAATCTTATAATCAAAGAAATTGATTATTTGGTGGATACTGTTATTTATTATTTCCAACATAAAATAAAATATTCTAATGACAAAACCAGCGTCAATTGGAAACGTATCCAAATTGACACTGGTTTGATGGTAATGATGGCGAGGTCAAAAGCACCTTTTTATTTTAGATATAACGGATGAAAATAATGATCATGGAAACCATTACGACTAAAATGGCAGCAGGCGCAGATACCTTACAGTATTTACCCCATCCGATCGGATGGCCATTTTTAGCAGAGACAGAGGTTCCCACAACATTTGCGGAGGCTCCGATCGGCGTTGCGCTTCCACCAACGTCTGTACCCATAGAAAGCGCCCATGCCAGCGTATGTATATCGACACCGGATGTGGCTGCCAGATCCTTGATAATGGGGATCATCGTAGCGGCAAATGGAATATTGTCAACAAAAGCGCTTGCAACTGCGGAGATCCAGATAATAATTGCGATCATTATATGTGTATTTCCGTCGCTGACTTTTGCGATAAATCCGGCAATAATCTCCAGAATACCCGTCTGCTCCAGACCGCCTACGACCATGAAAAGTCCGACAAAGAATAATAATGTCTTATAATCTACCTTTTTTAATAGCGTAACAGCGTCTTTAAAATTGGTAAGCAGCGTAATAATTGCAATAACAGCGCCGATAAATGCGACGGTGAGGCCTGTCTGTGCATGTGTTACCAGCATAAGGACAGCACAGGCAAAAATTATACTGCTGATGATAAAATCCCTTTTATTTGTAATTGCCTCGCTGGGAGACGGAAGATTGTCAGGAACCGTGTTTTTCAGTCCGATCAGTTCTTTTCGGAAGACCAGATAGAAATAAATGACCACTAAAATCAAACAAATTCCGGCAATTAATCCGGTGTTTGTCACGAATTGTATAAAAGATAAATGAAGAGATGTACCGACAATAATATTCGGCGGATCACCGCACATCGTAGCAGAACCCCCAAGATTTGCACAGAAGATCTCCGACAGGATCATCGGAACAGGATCAAATTCAAGCAGTCTGGCAAGTTCAACAGTAACAGCTGCCAGGAATAAAATAACGGTAATACTGTCAATAAACATAGCAAGAAACGCTGACATCACCATAAATGAGATGAAAAGCGGTATTGGTTTGTAATTGACAAGCTTGGCAAGCTGCATGCAGAGCCAGCGGAAGAATCCGGCCTTGGCCATTCCCTCTACCATGACCATCATACCTGCAATAAAAATGATGGTGGCCCAGTTAATGCCGGCAGAGGATTCCTCCGCCGCTCCGGCTGCATACCAGAAATCTATTGTAAATAAGCTTCTTAAATTAATAGTTTCCAAAATCGCTTCTGGGCTGTGCATACAAATCCCAAATACACCAAGCAGTGTCAGTAAGCCGCATCCAAGCGTCACATATTGCCTCTCGATCTTATCAACTACGATCATAATAAACATAAGGACAAAGATTGCGGATGCGAAAACCTGTGCGAAAATCATTTTTAATTCCTCCTTTTGTAATGCCCTTTAATCCGCTTACCATCATAGCACCACAATATGAAGAAATACATAGACAGATTTCACATTTTTTCCGGGAAATATCACATTTTTTTATACAAAATTTTCCGTATCCGGCTATTTTGACGCTTTATAATGAAGCTTCTCGTATCGATCCAAACTGATTCGGAAGAAACGCTGCATTAGCTGGATCCCGTCAAAGGGAATCAGCGGGTACATATAATTATATCCCGTGATAGTCTTTGTAAAAAATGGTGTGATCAGGAGGACGGCAGTTCCTGCTATAAATCCCCACAGACCAAAGATGCCCGTCAGGATAAGGATCAAAATTCGCATAAATTTCAGGGCATAGCCGAGTTCCATGTTGCTCTGGGTATAATTGGCAACTGCAACGAAGGCCATATATAACAAAATTTCCGCATTAAACCATCCTGCCTGAACAGAATAGTCTCCCAACACAATACCGGCGATGATACTCAAGGGGGTATTGAGCATGTTCGGCGTATTCACAGCAGCCATTCGGAGACCATCAATTGAGACCTCTAAAATCAGGAGCTGAATGACAGGCGATATATTGACCTCGTCCTCTATTCGTATAAAGTCGAGCGCCTGTGGAATCCAGTCCGGATGCTGCATCAGAAGTACAATAACCGGTGTCAGAAAGATAGATACAATATTAATAACCATCCTGCTCAGGCGCAGATATGTGCCTGTCAACGGAGGGAAATAATAATCATTTGCGTCTTCAATAATATCGAAGAGCGAGGTAGGAATAATCATTGCGGCAGAGGAATTATCACACAGGATGACAATACTTCCCTCCAACAGGCAGGCCGCCGTGGTATCAGGACGTTCTGTAAATTTAAATTTGGGAAAAGGATTTAACCATCCTTTTTTAAAAATGCATTCTCCCAGGCTTTCCTGGTTCATTGTCAGGGAGTCCACATCAATCTCCTTCAGGCGTGTTTTAATCTGTTTCAGAACATTTTGCTGTACTCTTCCCTTCATATAGCAAACGGCAACATCCGTTTTGGAGCTGCGGCCGATATTTTCAATTGAAAAAATCAGATTCACGTCGCGGATGCGGCGCCGGATCAATGCAATATTTGGAATCAAAGCTTCGATAAATCCGTCTCTTGAACCACGCAGTACCTTGTCCTTATCAGGCTCATCTACGCTGCGGGAGGGATATTCCCGAAAATCCAGAGCCAGAATGATATCGTAGCCTTCCACCAGCAGGCAGCTCATACCTGCCAGGATAGAGTGAATAAAAGTTTCCTGATCCTTTACTTTCAAAATATCGACATGAGGAATCTTTTTTTGTATAAATCCCGCAAAATCCTCCGGCATATCCTTTTTCTGAATCGAAAAGAAAAACTCCATAACCTTTTCGGAAAGCTGCCCATTTAAGAAGCCGTCAACGCTGTAAAGAGCGGCCTCCCTGTCTCCGATCACAAACCGCCGCCGCAAAATATCAAAGCATTCTCCGATGTGGAGCAGCTCTTTGATTTCTTCATCTCTCTGTGAAAAATCTCCCTGAAAAATATCCGGCATGCTGACCTCCTTCTATATATAAAAAATATTTCCATTTACATTCGAATTATATTCTTTGCAATAGGAGGAAACTTTATGCAGTCAGGACAAAGTTTTTCACGTATTTATTCTATTTCGTGAATGACGTTGCTTGTATTCCATAGGAAATAGTGTTATCATAATTTAAATATTAAGTTCAGAAATCTATATGGAAAAAATGAAAAAGTGGGGATGTTATGAGAATTATCATTGCAGGAATAGGAAAAGTTGGAGCTACTCTGGCAAGACACCTTTCCGCAGAGGGGTATGACCTGACATTAGTTGATTCAGATAATGAAGTACTGGAAAAGATGATGGAGCAATGTGATGCCATTACGGCTAATGGAAATTGTGCTACGATGGCGACAATGAAACAGAGTGGGATTGAGAAGGCTGATCTCCTGATTGCCATGGCGGGCGCCGATGAGGTCAATCTTTTGTGTTGTATGACGGCGCATACGATGAATCCGGCGATACATACGATTGCCCGTATCCGCAATCCGGAATATTATGAGCAGATTTATGCGATGCGTAATGCCTTCGGGTTATCGATGTATGTAAATCCGGAAAAGCAGACAGCTGCAAGAATTGAGCGTCTTCTTAAATTTCCGGGATTTTTGAAGCGGGATTCCTTTGCCAGAGACCGTGTCGAGATCGTGGAATTAAAGGTAGAAGAAGGCAGTCCTCTGGAGAATGTCTCCCTGCGGGAGCTGAATGATATTATTAAATGTAAGATATTAGTCTGTGTGGTGCAGCGTGATAATGATGTAATCATGCCGGGCGGCCATTTTATTTTGCGCAAAAATGATCACATACTGGTGACAGCCGCGACAAATGAGTTGACGACGCTCCTGGAAAATATTGGCATTGTGACCCATAAGGTTCGGAAAGTGATTCTGGCCGGGGGTGGCAGAATCAGCTATTATCTGGCAAAGCGTTTGCTTAGCAGTGGGATCTCTGTAGAGATCATTGAAAAGGATTATGACCGTTGCCTGGAACTGGCGGTTCATCTTCCTGCCGCTGATATCATACATGGCGACGCCACAAACCATGCCACATTAGACGGGGAGGGGCTGTCGGAGTGTGATGCCCTGGTGTCGCTGACGGGATATGATGAGATGAATATCGTCATCTCTCTTTATGGGACGAATGACAAGGTACCGCAGGTGGTGACGAAGCTTGCGCATAAGGAGAATTCCAATATTTTAAATCAGCTTCCGATCGGCAGCATTGTGTGTCCGAGGGAGCTGTGTTGTAATACTATTATACGCTATGTGCGTGCGATGAGGAATCAGACAGGCTCTGCTGTTTCGATTCACTCGATTGCGAAGGGAAAGGCTGAGGCTGTAGAATTCAGAGTAGACGAAAATACCAAGCATTGCAAAACACCACTTCGAGATCTTACATTAAAAAAGAACGTATTGATCGCCTGTATTTCACGACGTGGGAAAACGCAGATTCCCAATGGAGATTCTGAATACCAGATCGGAGATACCGTTGTCGTTGTAACGCATGCGGATACAATATTAATGCAGCTCAATGATATATTTGAGTAAATTTTGAGAAGAGCATTTATAATTGAGAAAGAAGGAGTATAGAAATGAACTATAAGATGATTGGCAGATTTCTGTCGGAAATACTTGCCCTGGAGTCTGTTTTTATGTTTCCTTCTGTGCTGCTGTGTCTGGTAGATGAAGAACAGGAAGTGGCAGCAGCTTTTCTGCAGAGTATGGCACTGATTCTTATTCTTGCGGGTGCATTATGGTTTGTCTGCAGAGATGCAAAGAAGGGATTTCATGCCAGAGAGGGACTGGTCTGTGTTGGCATTGGATGGATCGTTTTGAGTTTTCTGGGGTGCCTTCCATTTTATATATCACGACAGATCCCGCATTATATTGATGCGCTATTTGAGATTGTGTCTGGTTTTACGACAACCGGCGCTTCTATTCTTCCGGAAGTAGAAAATTTATCCCGCGGGATTCTTTATTGGCGCAGCTTTAGCCATTGGCTTGGAGGCATGGGCGTCCTCGTCTTTCTCCTTGCGTTTTCGAGAGGGCGGAATAATGGATTTACGCTGCATATCCTGCGTGCAGAAAGTCCGGGGCCTAATGTTGGGAAGCTGATGCCACGTATGAGTCAGACAGCGGTAATATTATATGCTCTCTATTTTGTGTTGACAATTCTGAATTTTATATTCTTGTTGATAGGCCGTATGCCATGGTTTGATGCGCTCTGTATAGCATTCGGCACGGCGGGCACCGGCGGCTTTGGCATTAAGAATGACAGCATGGCGAGCTACAGCCCCTATCTTCAAAATGTCTGTACTGTATTTATGATATTATTCGGAATCAATTTCAGTGTGTATTTCCTTTTGGTGACAAAGCAGATTAGTGGGATTCTCTTTGATGAGGAGCTTCGTCTGTATCTGGGAATTATTTTGATAAGCATTATTGTTATTGCATTTAATCTGGGTGGTTTTTATGATACCCTTGAGGAGACCGTGCGCCATGCTGCCTTTCAGGTAGCAACGATCATTACGACGACGGGTTATGCAACGACAGATTACGATCTGTGGCCCAGCTTTTCCAAGACGGTCCTGGTGTGTCTGATGATTGTCGGTGCCTGTGCGGGCAGTACGGGCGGCGGTCTGAAATGTCAGCGTTTTCTATTGCTCTATAAGAGCATGAGACGTAATTTACAGCAGAGCATGTATCCGAATAAAGTACAGGTGCTGACAGTGAGCGGGCAGCCGGTCAGCGAGAAGTTGATTTCTTCTACACACAGCTATCTGACAGCTTATGTGCTGATTCTTCTGGTTAGTGTGCTCCTGATCTCCATCGATGGGTTTGCCACAGATACGAATCTTTCTGCTGTCCTGGCCTGCTTTAATAATATTGGACCGGGGCTTAACGGTGTGGGACCAACCTGTAACTATTCGGAATTCAGTATCCTGTCAAAGATCGTATTGATTGCAGATATGCTGGCAGGACGTTTGGAGATCTTTCCGATCCTGACATTGATGTCGTTCCGTACATGGAACAGGATCGGGTAGCCGGAAACAGGGAAGGAGTGTATCTTCATGTCGGTATGCAATCATGATATCGTCCTATTTCATAAGGCCTGTCATCAAATTATACACCAGGAACGGGAGAGAAACGGCATTGGTACCCTATCGGAAAAGACG
>CAYYGS010000019.1:0-6801 GCA_964471335.1 uncultured Jutongia sp. | reverse complement strand
ATTGAAGCGATTTTATGAACCGGACGAGTCGCATCAGGAGATCCCTGTCGATAATTTTGTGGCAGATATTTTACGTGATGGGGAAATCATTGAAATTCAGACAAGGGGTTTTGACAGGCTGCGCAGAAAGCTGGATGTCTTTTTACAATATTATCCGGTGACGGTGGTGTATCCTATCATTCACACAAAATGGCTTTTCTGGATTGACGAGGAGACAGGGGAGATCACGAAGAAAAGAAAATCGCCGAAAACCGGCACTATCTATGATGTTATCCCGGAATTATACAAAATCAAGCAATATCTGAATAATCCGAATCTACACCTGTGCCTTGTGCTTATTGATGCAGAGGAATACCGCCTACTCAATGGCTGGAGCCGTGACAGGAAAAAAGGTTCGACCCGTTACGACCGGATTCCAAAGGAGCTGGTAGATGAATTTTATATTGGAGGGACATCTGATTATGCCTGTCTGATTCCGGAAGGGCTTCCGGAGGAATATACGTCAAAAGATTTTGCCGCCTGTGCAAGAATCTCACGGAGCTTTGCACAGACGGCATTGAATATACTACATTATATTGGTATCGTTGAGCGTACAGGCAAATCCGGTAGGTCGTATACCTACAAAACAATACCTGCAGTTGTCTGATCGCTTATTCTTCAATTCTTGTCTGTTAATACTTTATCGTTCCCAGAAGAATCGGATCGCTGGCCCACTGTCTCTGTTTATTCTTTGACACGGAGCCATATGCCACATAGATGGAGGACCCTGCCGGCAATTTGTTGACAGATGTACTTGATGCAGACGGTACGGCTGCGCTTTTGGCTGCACTTACTTTCAGAAGTGTCTTATCACCTGCGACGGGAGCAGCACTTCCGGAAGAAACAACATATATCAAATACGGACTTTCCATATCTGTATTGATAAAGTCTACCTTTTTCTTAGTCGGATCATAGCGGACAGAAAGAGTATCAGTTTTCTTGCCAACCGGACTTTCGCTGTCATCTGTAACCGTCGGTACCTTGGTAGCCGGATATACATATCTCGTAAGCTTAGACGCGGAGGTATATTTTGTTTTCAGTTTCTTTTCTGCTTTTCTGACCTCTAATACACCTGCATCGTTTCCAATCTTTACGACAACGCTTGCATCACCCGTTGCCTTGAAGGAATCTTGTGTATTCAGGCGATATTCACAACCCTTTTTCACGGTGAATATCCTTTTATTATAATTTGCAGAAGCAGTGGGCCCATTTGCTAATTTAGGAATCTTCACCTTCAATTCTTTGCCGGCAAATTTTCCTATAGCATCATAAAGGACGTATTCCGGTGCAATGTCAACAGCGCCTTGCCTGCTCGCAATATAAGAAGCTGCCAGTGTACCTGAGCCGTAGAGTACGTCATCATCAACATATCCACCCAATTCGCGGAGATACAGCGTTGCCCCCTCCATCTCAAACTGCATTAAAGCAAAGTCATCGTCCGGATCATATATTGTATGGCCGGAATTTGCCGTGCGGTATTCAAAATAAGTGTCACATTCATTGTCGTTGTCTGCACGGTCAATAATCGTTATCCCTCGGGTTTCCGGGTCATATTGTGCTTTCAGCTTTGACAATAACGGGCTGAAATGGATCAGGTATGCCTTTTCAGTGGCATTTGTCTTTACAGCCACATAGGAATCCCTCGTCATCTTCAGTGGAGATAAATCGATTGTTACAACATTGGACTCATCCGGTTTATATTCATTCGTATAAACATCCCATGACTTAACTTTCAGATCGACGATCTCATCATCAACCACCCTGACGGTAGGAAATGCAACCATGACTTCGTCGTCGTTTGTCGCTACCCGCAGTGCACATTTATCATAATCAATCGTTACCTGATCTACCGGAATAATGGATTCTGAACCAGACGGCTTCGGTACGGAAGCCCGTGCCGGCTGTGCTGTGAGAACCGCGGCAGAAATGATACCGAGAGCAGATATCATGGTCAGTGATGCAATATCACGTATCTTTCTCATATAAGATAACCTCCTTATTATTACGTTTTTTCACGTACACCAAAAAAGTATAAAAACCACTATTTCATTTTATATCGTCCTTTTTTTAAATTTCCTTAACTAGTACAACGAATAATAAGTAATTACCGGATAATGTGATGAATTTTTCAGCCAATGGAGATTCCGTTGTTTAAATTGTAAAAGCAATTCCGTGAAGCCGGTGTATTTACCCGTACCCCTATAATATGAAGGAAACGGATGCCGGCATAGTTGTATGTGTCAAGCCTGCGGTTAAATGCGTCATCTGTATGAGCGCTGACGAGATAGACATTTCTGTCAAAGCCGGTCACCAGCAGCGTGTGACAGAAACGTCCGTCTTCATTTTGCAGCTGTATCACATCGCCCAGCTCCAGTCCGCCCGGGTCTGTTTCGACAGCAAAGGGACCAGGTCCCTGATTATTTATCATGAAATCGTAAAACGGATTGACACCGGTCCAGGAAGGGGACCGATGATTGATATTTTCAAAAAACCAGCCGTTCGGGACGTTGTAGTTCATTTCACAGCTGCCGGCATAAACGCACTGTGACACAAAACTGGTACAGTCACCGCCGATTCCGGCAAAGTCATAAAATAAAGGATTTCTCTCAAAGGCCCATCGTCTCGCATATTCCAGTGCGAGTCCTCTGTTGTATTGATTTGTTACGAGCATAATGCAGTCTCCCTGCTTTTTTTTATCCTATTCGGATATATAAAGAAGGGTTACACAAATCGATACAGGCGTCTGGCATTTTGCTCTGTCTGACGGATCACTTCCTCCTGGGAAATGCCCTTGATGTCTGCGATTGCTTCTATTATATGAACTAATTGTGTGGAATCATTTCGCTGGCCGCGGTTTGGCATGGGCGCCAGATACGGCGCATCTGTTTCCAGAACGAGGCGGTCCAGCGGTGCAGCTTCTACGACTTCCTTTAGCTTCTTTCCGTTCTTGAAGGTCACGACTCCGCCAATGCCGAGATAAAATCCCTTTGCAAGATACTGTTCTGCCATTTCCCTTGCATAAGAGAAGCAATGGATCACGCCGCCCTGTGACCAGTCACAACACTCCTCCATGATCTCCCAGGTATCTTTGGCCGCGTCCCGGCTGTGGATTACAACAGGAAGCTGCCGCTTTGCCGCCAGCCCGAGTTGTTCGCGAAACCATTTCTGCTGAACATCACGTCCCGGTTCATCATAGTGGTAGTCAAGACCGATCTCGCCGATAGCGACGACCTTGTCCCTATGTGACAGTTCCTCCAGCCAGTCAATACTTTCTGCCGTCATCCTGCCTGCCCCCTCGGGATGGATCCCTACAGTTGCATATATAAAATCATATTGCTCGCTGAGAGCTATCGTTCCTTTTGTAGAATCAAAGCCTGCGCCGATATTTACCACAAGGCCGACTCCCATGTCCTGCACAGCCTGCAGCACCTCTTCCCTGTCTTCGTCAAAGCATGAGTCATCATAATGCGCGTGGGTATCAATAATCATAGTAATCCTCCGTTGGTTTACATATTTGATTCACCTGTTTCTCATGACAGGCACATCTGTATTATAACTGCATTCCTGCTTTCCGACAACCTGATTTTTAATAGAATCACTGCATAAAAATATGTAAATGCACAAAAATAAGTAATGGGTATTGAGTAAAATTTTTTTTTATGTTAAAATTGCATTACTAAAATTCGTGCAAAACATAAAAATAAGGAGCAATAATGTGGAAATAAAAAGAGATGCATATCTTGAACAGTTGAAAATACGAAAAAATAATGGAATGATAAAAATTATTACCGGAATCAGAAGATGTGGAAAGTCTTTCCTGCTATTTGTATTATTTAAAAATTATTTATTGGAAAGTGGGGTAGACAGTGAACATATCATTGAGATTGCATTAGACGGTATTGAGAATGAGGAGTTGAGAGATCCAAAGAAGTGTTATCAGTATATAAAAACGTCAATGAAAGATGAGCAGAAATACTATCTGTTTTTAGATGAAGTACAGTTTATGCCACGTTTTGAAGAAGTGCTTAATAGTATGCTTCGCATAAGCAACATTGATGTATATGTAACAGGCAGTAACTCTAAATTTTTATCAAGTGACATTGTAACAGAATTTCGAGGCAGAGGAGATGAAGTTAGAATCTATCCCTTATCTTTTGCAGAGTTCTATACGGCTTTTGATGGAGATTTTGATGATGCATGGAATGAATACATGATATATGGTGGGCTTCCGCAGGTTGCACAGTTTCCGATGGAACGTCAGAAAGCAGAATATCTGAAAAACATTTTTACGAATGTTTATATTAAGGATGTAGTAGAACGAAACAAGATTCAAAATGTTGATGAGATTGGAACATTAGTGGATATTCTTGCCTCTGCCATAGGCGCACTCACAAATCCGACGAAAATATCCAATACATTTACAAGCGAACGAGGAAGAAGTTACAGTAATAAAACGATATCTAACCATATTGATTATCTGGCAGAAGCCTTTCTGATTTCTAAAGCGAATCGATACGATATTAAGGGGAGAAAATATGTAGGTGCTAACCTGAAATATTATTTTATGGATGTGGGACTTAGAAATGCGCGATTGAATTTCAGACAGCAGGAGCCTACTCATATTATGGAAAACATTGTTTATAATGAGTTACTCGTGCGTGGTTACAATGTGGATGTTGGTATTGTAGATGTGTATGCCAAAAACAATGAGGGAAAAAGAGTTCATAAGCAGTTAGAGGTTGATTTTGTAGTAAATCAAGGTAGTCTGAGATATTATATCCAGGTTGCTTACGATATAATTTCAGAAGAAAAGAAAACAAAGGAACTTAATTCATTAAGAAATATTCCGGATTCGTTTAAGAAGATTATTATAGTAAATGGGACAACTAAGCCTTGGAGAAATGAGGAAGGGTTCGTAATCATGGGTATGAAATATTTTCTCCTTAATGTAGATAGTTTAGAGTTTTAGGCAGCTCCCAGAGAAGCGAGATAATGTGCACTAACTTAACAAGAACAACATGATTTTGTGACATATGATACTATTGTAATAAATTGAATAAATAAAATGTTGAGGAAATGAGAATGAAGGCAAAAATATTACAGAGCAAAACCTTTTTATACCTGACCGAGTTTTTTGCAGGAATGTCTGTCATGGCAGTGGAATTGGGAGCCAGCAGATTGTTGGCGCCTTATTTTAGTTCATCGCAGATTGTGTGGACAATCATCATCGGTACGATTATGATCGCGATGGCATTGGGAAATATTTATGGAGGCAGAAGCGCAGACCGCAACCCGGATCCGGCAAAGCTCTACGGGCGAATCCTGATTGCGGCCGTCTGGATTGCCGCGATTCCCGTTGTGGGGAAATATATTATCCTTGCGATTTCCGGGCTCCTGGTCTTTACCGTCAACACCAATTTTCTGATTATCGCGGCGTTTGCTGCCTGTATGGTGATTTTCGTCTATCCGCTCTTCCTGCTGGGTACTGTGACACCTTCGCTTGCAAAGTATTCCGTGGAAAGCCTGGAGGACAGCGGCAAGACCGTCGGCACATTGGGAGCATTTAATACCATCGGAAGCATTATCGGAACCTTTCTGCCTACCTTCGTAACCATTCCCGCAGTGGGGACTTCCATTACCTTTTTCCTTTTCTCCGGGATCCTTCTTCTGCTGGCAATCGCCTATTTTGTTAGTTCATCGACCAGTAAGAAGAAGGCTGCCGTATCGACAGCACTATTTATTCTATGTTGTATATTCGGCCACTCCGACAGCTTTGCTTTTTGGGAAAGCGATCTGACATATGAGGGGGAGTCGATATACAATTATCTGCAGGTAAAAGAGGATGACAGACGGGTTATTTTTTCAACAAATGTGCTTTTTGGTGTGCAATCCGTGCTGGAGAAGCAGGATAATCTGACGGGGATGTATTATGATTATGCGATGGCGGCGCCGCTGATGACGCAGGCAGGACGAGAGCCGGCAGACAATAAGGTGCTGATTCTGGGAATGGGAACAGGGACATATGCAACCCAGTGCCGCAGATATTTCGGTGATATGGAGATATCCGGCGTAGAGATCGATGAAAGGATCACACAGCTCGCCGGAAAATATTTTGAGCTGCCCGATGACATCTCTGTGGCCACCTATGACGGTAGAGCCTTTTTGAATGCGTCAGATGAGAAATATGATGTAATCATGGTAGATGCCTATCAGGATATTACGATTCCCTTTCAAATGTCTTCGGTAGAATTTTTTACACTCGTAAAGGAACACCTGACAGAAAACGGCGTCATGGTTGTCAATATGAATATGCGCGGGACACAGGAGGGCAATATCAATGAGTATCTGTCAGACACGATCGCAGCAGTCTTTGACACCGTATATACAGCAGATGTACAAAACTCAACAAACAGGGAATTATTTGCGGCAAACGGCGTAGACCTGCGGGGCAACCTGAAAGAAAACTGTGCACGGCTGCAAAGCTTCCGGCTGGGAGAGATTAGGAATATAAAAAGGGAATGCTGATGCATTCCCTTTTTTCTTTGACAGGAAACTGCTCGTCGCGTGTTTTGCCTTTTTGTTTCAGGATAAACGCATCCATTTTCTGCCTCCTGAAGAGCATATTTGAGTAGGATAATCCCTTCTTATCCGTCATATGTGGTCATTCTTCTATTGCGCCGCGTATCCTGTCCGCTCCTGTAATATTTCAAGGGTGTCCGAAAGCTCCATGTCGATTTTGACTGCGCGCCCTACGCCTTTGGG
>CAYYGS010000018.1:0-18356 GCA_964471335.1 uncultured Jutongia sp. | reverse complement strand
GGGTCGATTATATAAGAGTTTACAGAGAAATAATATAATTTGAGAAACGAAAGGAGGATGGATCATTGAGGGTGGCAATCTGTGATGATGACAGGTTTTTTTGTTATGAGCTGGAAAAGAAGATAATGCAATTGAGAGAAAGAGAAAAAATCAAGATACATACAGATCTATTTTTTGATGGAGAAAATCTATGGAATTGTTTAAGGGACGGAGCTCACTATGATTTGATCTTTCTTGATATAGAGATGGAAAAAATGGATGGGATTTCTGTTGGGAGAGCTGTCAGAGAGCAGCTTCAAGATGAGGAAAGTGCGATTGTTTATATTTCTTTGATAGAAAGTTATGCCATAGAATTATTTTCTGTAAGGCCGCTGGATTTTTTGATCAAGCCAATTACGGAAAAAAAACTTGATAGGGTATGGAAATTATATTGTAGATTATCAGATATAAATCAAGCAAAGTTTCATTATAAGATTCATGGAAATACAAACTATATTGCGTTGAATCATATTCTGTATTTCAGGGTGGAAAATCGCAAGATAACAATACATACGCAAAAAGGCAGAGAGATTATTTTTTATGGAAAGATGTCAGAAGTTGAAAATGCATTAGTGCCGTATCGATTTCTGAGGATCAATCGGTCGGAACTTGTGAATTATCATGCGATTCAACAATACCAACGAAGCGAAGTATTATTGCAGAGTGGAGAAACTCTGCCCATTGTATCTTCCCGTAGGAGGGATATAGAAAGACAGATGGCAAAATATATGAGGGAGGAAATGTGATGAGTCGTTCCATTCAGAAATTTCTGGAGTGGGTAGTTAAAAGGGGATTGGGGTTTGCAATCGTTGTGTGCCCGGTGATCTGTTTCTTTAATTTAGGTGTGATCTGGGCATATCGCAGGCTGGCGCGGCAGTATCAAGAGGAAGCAGAAAAAAATCACATCGTTCAGATGAAAAATGAGGTTTATAAGAATGAAATATCTTTAATGAAAAAGAGGGAGGAATCCTTGCGGTTTCTGCAGCATGATTTGAAAAATCATTGTATAGCGATGAAGGGGTTGCTTGAGAGGGGAGAATATAAAGAAGTTAGAGGGTATCTGCAAAGGATCGTTCAGGAAATAAAAGTTGACGGCGTATGGATTCAGACAAATAATCTTGAGATTGATGGAATCGTAAATTATAAATTGACTAATGCAGAGCGGAAAGGGATCAAGTGTACAGTGGATGCCAGCATTCCGGATGAACTGGAAGTGGATGGATTTGCGCTTGCCGGCATTCTGGGTAACTTGTTTGATAATGCGGTGACAGCAGCAGAGGAATGTGAAAATCCGCAGATAGAGGTTCGAATGACGTATGTAAAACAGATGTTGAATATACTGATACGTAATACGTATCGGGGAAGTTTGCGGATGCAAGGGAGGGGGCTGTTGACCCGAAAGGAAGAGAAGAGACGACATGGGTATGGGATCAGGAGTGTGGAAAAGTTGATAAAACAATGCGGTGGTCAGATGCAGATACAGCATTCGGAGAAAATTTTTTCGGTTTTTGTTTTACTTCCTGTGAAGCATAAGGGAGACAAAAGAGTATTTGAAAACGAAACGAAAAAAGTGTGAAAAAAGTTGATGTATAGAAAAATTCACAACAACTACGGTAGCAATTCACAACATAACATGAAATTCTTTTGATTCTCATGTTATAATTTTTTTATCCTTCGAAGGAAGTAGCATGCAAAGAGTGTATTTTTACAAGTAGAAAGGAGATTTATTATGAGAAACAAGATTCTTGCAACAGTCATGGTATTTGTATTAGGTACCGTGGTATTGGCAGGCGGTAATACGGCGCAGGCGAAAATAAAAACGGCAGCGATGGTTATCAATAATCAGTATTATGGTACGGCGCAGGCCATTGTCAATGCCAGTTCTGCTTCGGCATCAACTGCTTTTGGTACCCCTGTTGTGGAAACGAAAGTGTCTGCCACATATCGGTATAATAAGGCAAATGGCAGTAAAGGTATAATGGAAAAATCGAAAACGGGAACCCAAAGCTGTTCTGTGGAATTTTCGCATGACAATTCATACTCCATCATCAGCGACCATAAAGCATCCTGCTCGGAAGGATCGGATTCGGATCATATCGAGCTTGTTTATTAGTAAAATATAATAATGTGATGAGAAGTAATTGATTTAGCTGGGGGATTTGTGCGGAAGGGTCGCAGATTCCTTTCATCGCAGAGCAGAATCGGGGATTCTGCTCTGCATTTCCAAACGAAAAACGCTTCAGAATGGAAGGAACGATGAAAAAAAGAAGAAAAAGGGTGATAAGCGGAATTGTTGTTCTGGTAAGCATTGTAGTTGTTGTATTTTTGATTCGGGCATTCCGGTGTCCGGGGGAGTCTGACATCTTGTGGACATCGGACTGGCTTGAGGTACGCTGGTTTAATGCAAATGGTGCGTTCGAATTTGATGGAAATCTATTGTATTATTATAATCCACAGTCGGGAAAGCGGGTGGTTGCTTGTAATAAGGCAGGATGCAGGCACGAGGATGAGGACTGTCCGGCATATGCAGATGGAATGTATGGAATCACATTTACTTCTACGGGACTTATGTATTTTTCTCCTATTTCCAACAGAGCAGATGCCTATGGATTATATCAGGCTGGCAGTGATGGTACGAACCTACGGGAGATTCATCGGTTTCGGGATGTACAATGGACGGGTGATATCAAATATTATGGGAATCAGGTGTTGTTTTGTTATTCTAATAGTCTGGATGAGGATGGAAATACTCTTGAAGAACCGGAATCCGGGATCATAGGATATGATTTGGAAAGCGGAGAGGAGAAGAAGATATTCACAGACCGGAAGGTTGCCTCGCATATTTCTGCACTGGCGTATCATGAGGGTGTGATATATTTTATCTATCGGTATTCCGATATGACAGGAGAGGAGGCCCTGGAGCATGCAGAAGATCAGGAGTATGCGAGGGAAAGGGAACATTTTGTGCTGGGAAGCGTCAGTACAGATGGCGGGGACTACCGTGTGATCTCAGAGGAGATTGATTCTGCAGTGAACCTGTCGGTTGTGGAGGATGTACTGTATGTCTGCAAAAAAGATGGCGCATATGCCTATGATACGAAAGAGAATACGATGACAAGGGTGAAAGAAGGGATATTTGACATGGTTCCGGTATATAGGAATGGGAAACAGGGACTTCTGTTACGTGATATGGAGTCGGCAGGTGATGCGAAGGTGTATTGGTATTTGGATCACGGAACATTCCGAAAGATTGCAGGTGGAGAGGAACTTTGTCTGTCTGTTAATGAGGATTACGCGTGGTTTATGGATGGGGAGGGAAAATGGATGACGGCAGATGCAGGGGATTTTTTAAACGGAAAGAAATTTAAATTCGTTTCATATTAGAGTGTTTAACATAGGGGGATATCAATCCTGATGCTGGAAAGGGGAGAGGTAAATGAAAAGGCGGTTATATTGGGTGGTTTTGCTGATTCTCGCTCTTTGTATGGGCGGTTGTCAGAAGAAGAATCAGATACATTTTATGGAGGAAAATCAGTCGGAAATCCCGGCAGAGCAGGATGGAGACGAGGAGATGCCGCAGGAGGGCGGGTATCAGACGTCGGACGGGGAGATCCACAATAATATATGGGACTGCCTGGATCAGGCGAAGCAGTCAGAGGATAAGATCGTATGGATCATACCTACACCAATTTCAGGAGCATGGTATGAGGCAGACCGTTTGGTGAAATTCAATGAGAAGTTAAAGAAAGAAAAGGGGTTGGAGCTGGAATTGTGTTATCTGCAGGAGAATGATGGTCAATACGGAGAGCAACTGCAGGAGATTCTGAAAAAGGGATATGGTGATCTCTGCTTTAGTGGATCTTTTTTTCAAACAGATGCCTATTTTCAGGATCAAAAAGCGCTTGTGGAGAGCGGCTTGCTACATGACCTGGGGGATCTGTCGGGGTCAGAAGAGGAACGGGTCATTCGGGATGCATTTGATGAGAAAGAATGGAAGGGAGTGAACGGAGAGGATGGAACCTTTTTTTTGCCAACGCAGGATTTTTTTCCGCATCGGACTTATGTCGCTTTTTCAAAAAAATACATCCCACAGAAGAAGGCAGAGCAGTTTGACGGGAAGTTGGACTCTCTGATGGAATACGTGGACGACATGCAGGAGGACGAGTTGGGGAGAAATACACTTATATGGAATATGAGTTATTATGATACTTTATATACACTGGGGATCTACCAGTTAGGAGGCCTTTGGTATAATCATGAGACAGGAGAGGCAGAGCCGGCATTTTCCTCAGAAAAATGGTATTCCGTTTTTAAGATGCTCCATGACTGCAGGGAACGTGATATCATGTTTCGGCCGATTCAATGGGATGCAACCTCAACCCCTCAGGCGTACCAAAAGATTAGGGAAAATAAATTTGCTGTGGCGGTTTTTATTAATGATTCCCTGCTGGAATATGTCCGGGATACTTCGACCGTATTTGAATTGCCGTATTATTTTGCAGAGGCAAATACAGGGCATACAGCGATAGTGGAACAGTCTGAGAAGAAGCAGAAGGTATATTCCCTGCTTTCCGGTGTTTTGGGAGATCCCGCATATGCGAATCTTCTGATTCTGGGGGAAAAGGGGAAGGATTATTATGTGAAATCAGGCTATGCCTATACGATGGATGGGGAACCGGCTGGCGCCGTCGTGTGCAGGAGTGCATTTTCTGTAAATGATCTGGTGTATAATGCTTCTGGAAATATGTTTGGAAAGGATGTCCAAAAGGAAAAGAAAGCATATTTTTCATCAAAAAAATGCCGGACATCCGCGTTGAATGGTTTTTGTCCTGATTTTGGTGAAATTTCGTCATATCCTGATGAGAAATATATGAAAATATGGAAGCAGGATGATTTTGAGAGTCAGTATAAAAAAGTGCAGGAGATGTTTGCTAAAAAACAGAAAAAGGATGTGGAAACGGTGAATCGGCAAATACAGGAATGGAGGAAGACGAAGTAATATAACGAAGTCATGAGAAAGATGGGGAATACGTGATGAAATTATGCAGCTGGGAAATAAAAAAATTGATCATACAATTCAAGCCATTCCTTGCGTTGCTGTTTCTTTTGTTGGCGGCCTGCGTTCTTTTCTGGCAGCGTGCGTCAGGAGAGGGGGATGGTGGATTCGTCTATGCACAATACCGTGAAATCGGGGCGGACTACAGGTCAGGGAAGCTGAACTGGGAGGAAGTCAAAAAAAATGCAGAATCGGCAGAAGGGCTGACAGATATAAGATATACCAAAAACGAGTGGACGGAAGGAAGTCTGTATCAAGTCCTTTATCAGGAATGCAGACAGGTACGGGAATATCCGGAATTTTGCAGAGGTCTTGCGGATGGTGGAACTACCTTTATGGGGGTTGGAAATCGGTTTTATAAGCGAAATATGGAAAAAATGGCGCGGGATTATGAAAAGCTGAAAAACATTATTCCGGAATTTGCGGGCTTGTATGGGGTAAGCCTGTTGCGAGACACAGGGAAAGCAGAATATTGCATTCTGTTTTTGGTGTTGTTAATAACGGCGGCGCTTTTTTCTCAGGAGAGGCAGAACCAGACAGGAACTCTTCTTTATGCGGCGCCGAAGGGTCGGATTCCGGTTGGAATCAGTAAATTTGCAGCAGGTGTATTCGGCGTCATTGTTGTAGTTACCATATACTCTTTTTTTCAGATCTTCGCGATTTGTTTTACTTATGGAATAGGAGATGCGAACAGTATCGTTCAGGCTGTGCCGGGATTTGCTACATGTCCGTATCAGCTGACGGTGTGGCAGTTTTTGGGGGGATATGTGCTGGTGCGTATGATGGCGGGGCTGATGTTATACTCCATGTTTTTTCTGATTCAATGTGTCGTTCGCAAAGGGTGGCTGGCGGTCCTTCTCTGTAGCTGCCTCATCGTGGTTTGTTCTGTTTTAAAAGCCAATATCCATCCAAATTCATCAGCTGCAATTTTATATTACTACAATCCTGTCACGATGTTTGATGCGGCTGATACGCTGGTTGGTTATCACAATGGAAATGTATTTGGATATCCGGTTTCCCGTCTGGTGTTATGCATCGCATGCCAGCTGGGTGTTTTTCTGTGTTGCGGGATAGCTTCGGCAATGTTTTTTTGTACGAATCTTCTCTTGCCGGGGGCAGACAGCCGAAACAGGGAAAGCCGGCATGGGAGACGTTTTCTTTTTACGCTTACGGGAGGCGAGATCTTTAAATGTCTGGCGGTGCAGAGGGGGATTCAGGTTTATGCCGTGTTTTTGCTTCTGATGCTGTTGTTCTGTCCGGGCGTATCTGATGATCTGGGGAATTTTGATAAGGTATATTATAAAAATTATATTCGGCGTATAGAGGGACAATATAGTGAAGAAAAGATGGATACGCTGAGGGAGGAGAAGAAAGAATTAAAAAGGGAAGAGGAAATCCTTGACCGGGGCAGGGCAACCTTGGAGGCGCGGGATATTATTACCCATGAACTTGAAAGAAGGCCGGCATTAAACAAGACGATACGATATGGAAAATATTTGTCCGAGAAGAAACATGCCTCTTTTGTGTATTCAAAGGGATATCTGATTTTTGGTGGAATCAAAAGAGGAAAGATTGCCCTATGGTATAATATGATTGGAATTCTTATGTCGTTATTCTTAGCATGGTTAATTGCTGGTATTGATTTTCAGACGGGAATGGAACAGTTGATTGTTGTTTCTGCGCAGGGGAAAAGAAAAATTAATTCTGTTAAGCGGAAAACGGTTGCCATAATAACGTGCACAATAGTAGCAATGACGCAGTTTATTTTTCTGTTTACAATCGGAAGGGAATATGGATTTTCAGGGATTACGGCAACTGCACAGAGTATTCGTGTGTTCTCGCAGCTTCCTTCCTGTATCAAACTGTGGCATGTGATGACGGTTTGGATTGTTGTCCGATACAGCATTTTCCTGGCGTTTGGACAGATCGTTCTTGCGCTTTATGGCAAATGCATGGGCAAGGGAGGGAGATGGAGGAGAACATTAAAAAGGAGGAAGAGGGGGTAGCAATATGCAGTTAAAACTTTCGCATTTGTCGAAATCATATAGTGAAATCCGTGCGTTGCAGGATTTTTCGATTGAAATGGAAGCAGGCATATATGGGATATTGGGGCCGAATGGGGCGGGAAAGACTACACTGATGAATGTATTAACAGGAAATCAGAAACAGGATTCGGGAGAAATTTTTTATGATGGAAAAAATATAGATTCGATGGGAAAGGAATACCGGAGGCTGTTGGGATATATGCCGCAGCAGCAAATCTGTTATCCGGATATGACATTATATGAATTTTTGAATTACATGTCGGTTCTCAAGGAGATTGATCTCAAACGGGCAAAAGTGCAGATCGAAGAACTGTTGGATATTCTAAATCTGGCAGATGTGGGAAATCGTGTGCTGAGAACATTTTCCGGCGGTATGAAGCGCCGGGCAATTCTGGCACAGGCGCTTTTGGGAGATCCAAAGGTATTAATTCTTGATGAGCCGACAGCGGGGCTGGATCCGAAAGAGAGAATTACACTGAGAAATTTGATTGCAGAATTGTCAGCGGACAGGATTGTGATTTTGGCGACGCATATTGTCAGCGACATTGAATGTATTGCAAATAGTGTTGTATTACTTAAAAAAGGGAAGCTTCTGGCGAATTCCTCACCGGAGTGTCTGATTGAGGCGATCAGCGGAAAGGTGGGAAAAAAACAGATTAGCCGTGAAGAGATAGAAATCATGCAGAAAAAAGGTAACATAGGAAATATTGTACAGAGCAGGGATGGGTTTACGGTACATGTGATTTCGGACTCTCTTCCGGACGATGTGGAAAGGATACTGGATGAGATTACGCTGGAGGACGTATTTTTATATTATTTTGGTACAGAATAATTTTCAGAATAAACGCATCCATTTCCCTGTCTGAATTTTCTTTCAGAAGGATAGGGAAATGGATGCGTTTCTCTTGGAATGATTCGTGATCCGGCATTGACGGCAAAAGATGTGTGGGTTATACTTATAATGTCAAATACCCCGATGCAAGCATACGGGGCATTTGACCCCGCGGCAGTCGCCAAATGGACATGCAAGCATGTCCGCTTGGCTCGTTGCTTCGCGAGAATAAAGGGCAGTATGTTTAAGAGGACGTAAGCTACATATTTCAGGGAAGGAATTAACAGATAGATTATGGAAAGCAGGACTCTGGACGAGGGAGCGTCAGGCGAGAGGACAAGGGAAGAGATCGAAAAGAGCATCCGCAAGAAATTTCACAAGGCATTGTTCAGCCGTTTTGCTAAGGCGATTAATGAGTATGAGCTTTTGCAGGAGGGTGACCGGGTAGCGGTATGTATTTCCGGCGGTAAGGACTCGATGCTGATGGCAAAGCTGTTTCAGGAGCTGAAAAAGCATAATAAATTCCAGTTTGAGCTGTGCTTTCTGGTAATGGATCCGGGATATGCGCCGGCGAACAGGGCGGCGATTGAGCATAACGCCGAGCTGCTGGGGGTGCCGGTAGATATTTTTCAGACAGATATTTTCCGCGCGGTCTATGAGATTGAGAAGTCTCCATGTTATTTATGTGCGAGGATGCGCAGGGGCTATCTTTACCGCAGGGCGCAGGAACTTGGATGTAATAAGATCGCATTGGGCCATCACTATGATGATGTGATTGAGACGATTTTGATGGGAATGCTGTATGGCGCGCAGATCCAGACGATGATGCCGAAGCTTCACAGCACCAACTTTGACGGGATGGAATTGATCCGGCCGATGTATTTGATTCGGGAGGCAGATATCAAGCATTGGCGTGATTATAATGGACTTCGCTTTTTGCAGTGTGCTTGCCGTTTTACGGAGAATCATATCCGGACGGATGAGAATGGAGTAGCACAGTCTAAGAGGCAGGAGATTAAGGAGCTGATTGCACGTCTGAAGCAGGTGAATCCATATATTGAGGGAAATATTTTCCGAAGTGTGGAGAATGTGAATCTGGATACGATCATCGCGTATAAGGAGGATGGCGTAAAACATTATTTTTTGGAGGATTACTGACAGGTTGAAAAACATTCTAAGGGCTGCAAAAATGCACCCTGAGAATGTTTACGGTTTCAACTTTAAAATTGCAAAAGCAGCGCAGAAATGAGGAGAATTATGTATCAGGACAAGCTACAGAATATACAGGATGGGGTTAACCAGATCATCAAAGGGAAAGAGGATGTGGTGAAGAAGGTGCTGGCAGCAGTTATCGGAAATGGCCATATCCTGATGGAGGATATCCCGGGGGTGGGCAAGACGACGCTTGCTACCACATTTGCCAGGGTGTTGTCGCTGGAATATCATCGTGTACAGTTTACTCCGGATGTCCTTCCGAGTGATATTCTCGGATTTTCTATGTATAACAGTCAGACGAAGGAGTTTGAGTTTCATGAGGGTTCTGTCTTCTGTAATCTTTTCCTGGCTGATGAGATCAACCGAACGTCTCCCAAGACGCAGTCGGCGCTTCTGGAGGTTATGGAGGAGCGTCAGGCAAGTGTGGAGGGGCAGACGAGAAGACTGCCGGAGCCTTTTGTGGTGATTGCCACACAGAATCCGAGTGGTTCCTCCGGTACGCAGATGCTTCCGGAATCGCAGATGGATCGTTTCATGGTCTGTCTTTCTATGGGATACCCGGAGCATGACGACGCCGTCTCTATTTTGAAGGGGGAGGTGTGGAACCAGGTAGGACAGCTGCAGCAGATGCTGACCCTGGATGAACTGCGGGAGATGCAGGCGGCAGCCGAAAAGATCTTTGTTCATGATGCGATTTATGATTATATGGTTTCTCTCGTGGAGGCGACGAGGTCGAGCGAGCTTTTCTCGATGGGAGCCAGCCCGAGAGCATGCATTGCGCTTCTTCGGATGGCGCGTTCTATGGCTATGCTGGCGGGCAGAGATTTTGTGACGGCACAGGATGTGCAGAGCGTGTTGAAAGATGTGCTGGGACACCGTGTCCGTCTCAGCGCAAGAGCACGTGCGGAGGGGAAGAATATGAGGGATTGTGTGGAACAGCTGTGTTATCTGGTGAAGAGCCCACGGTGTTAACGGGAGGACAATTTGAGTGGTGATAAGAAGATCAGGCTGCGTCCGCTGCGTATAATCAGTTATTTGATTATTTTTCTATTGGACGTGGGATTATATATAGTATTACAGAGTTATTTTCTATGGACGGCGGCGTGGGTGATGGTTTTGTTTCCTGTGATATCAATTGTGGGGCTGCTGAAGCTGCCGGAGAGGACATCGCTTGTGCTGCGGACCGGGGAGCAGAGAATTTCGTGCGGGGAACTGGCTTTGCTGCAGATGGAGCTGACGAATGACGGTTGGTATCCTGTGCTGGATGTGAAACTGGATATTTGTCTGGCGAACCGTTTTTTTGAGACGGATTCGGAAGTTACGGTATCTATGCCGCTCAGGATGAATGGAAGTAATGTAGCAGAGATCCCGGTAGAGGTTTGCGACATGGGACATTTTGTCATGGAGTGCAGGAGACTGTCTTTTCAGGATCTGTTTGGTATGGTGTATTTGGAGCTTGGACAGGATGCTGTCTGTGAATTTTTTGTCATGCCGGAGCCGGAACAGTCCGAATTGTCGGATGTGTCTGGGTATCTGGGAGACGCCTCGGAGACAGAGGAGAGCCGAAATAAGGGAAGTGACTTTGCGGAGGTCAGCGATATCAGGGAGTACATACCGGGAGACAGGATACGTGATATTCACTGGAAGCTGTCTGCCAAGCAGGAGGAGCTGATGGTCAAGGAGCGTACTGCTATGGCTGGGAGTGAGATGGTAATCCTCGTTAATTTTTCAGAAGATAAGGAGATTACAACAAAGGTGATCCGATATGTGCTGGCTCTTGGCAGGGCGTTTTCGGAGGGACAGATGCCGGTGTGTCTTTTATGCTGGAATCAGTCGGAGTTTTCCTTTGAAGAATACCGCTGTGTGGGGATAACACAGATGAAGGAGGCGCTGGAGGAGATCTTTCGGACACCGGCATCACAGCGTATCCTGGAAACGGCCCAGGGGTATATCAAAAACTGCTATCCCTTCCTGACGGCATATCTTTCTGTTACCTGTCAGGAGGGTAAAATACAGGTGGTGAGGCAGATCAATGATTAAATGGTTTGGAAAAAGAGACAGAGAAAGAAGAGATGCGATTCTGGCCGAGGGGATGATATTGCGGCTGGATGCCGGGACACAGACAGAGAATCGTATGTATACCCTGTTATTAAAGGCGGTTATCGTATATCTGATCGTGATGGGTGGAATGGGCTGTTATTTGTCTGCTGTCAATGTGGAATATGCCTGGTGGGCTGTTCATGTTGTGGTGTTTGGAGCAGCCTGCTTTTGCGCTCTCTTATATTATAACGAGAGGTGGCAGAATCTTGGTTATTTTCTTCTGTTTCTGGTAATGATGGGAACAGGCCTCAGCCTGCGGAATTATATTAACAGTGGATTTTATGCGGTGGCAAATGATGTGGCAGAGGAGGCTTCGGCCTTTTTTGACAGTAATGCCATGAGAAGCTACGGAGAGCAGGTGGGCAATCGTGAGCTCGCCATTACGGTGTCAATGTGTTATATTGGCTGCGTGTGTTGTATTTTTATGAATATACTCATATCCCGAAGAATGCAGTATGTGATCGCGATACCGCTCTGTGTGGGAGTTCTCCTGATGCCGCTTTATCTCGAACTTGAGCCCTCCCTGTGGTATGTGGCAATGCTGGTGAGCGGGCTGACGGCGGCGTATATGGTGAAGGGAAACGGACATTATAAGTTATCACAAAATAATGCCTGCTTTGTCTGGAAGAAAAAGAGGCTGTCCTATCTGTATGCCAGCCGTGTGCTTGCCTCGGTGATGGCGGCCGTGTTTTGTCTGACAGTTCTTCTGACACAGCTGCTGGGATTGCTTTTTCCTGTACAGCAGTTTCAGGAAGCGCATCCTGCAAGCAGGATTAAGAAGCAGACGTTGGATACGGTAGAAAATATTTCACTCATGGGTTTGATGGGATTGTTTAATTTCTATCCGAGTACCGGCGGGCTGACAAATGGAACGCTGGGCGGGATCAATTCGGTGCGTTTGGACTATGAAACGGACCTGATAATGGAATTTGCACCCTATACAGAGGAAAGGATGTATTTTAAGACATTTACAGGTGCAAGATATCGTCCTTATTATAATAATTGGAGCCGTCAGGTGGACATGCAGGGCATGGAGATAAGAGAGACGGCTGACGCTACGACAAAGCGTCGGAAAAGGGCGTTTCGTCGATCGGAGGAGGGGGCGGCCAGAGGGAAAATAACGATAAAAAACAAGGCGGCGGCTCAGGGGGTCTATCTGCCCTATTATTCTGAGGGGGTGGATCAGGTGATCTATCCGGGGCAGGAGCAGGAATATATCTTTTATCCGATGCTAAACGAGAAGAGCCTTTCCCTTCCGTCAGAGCCGGAAGAGAGCTGGAAGGGGCTGTGGCTGGAAGTGCCGGAGGAGAACCGGGAGGTAATAGAACGCTTCTGTCAGGAGGCAGGCCTGCGGACGGACGGCACCATGACGGAGACCGAGGCGGTCAGTACGCTGGCGGCTTATTATCAGGAGAATCTTCCTTACACATATCGTCCCGGAGCGACGCCATACCGGAAGGACTTTATCAATTATTTCCTTGGGGAGAACAGAAGAGGATACTGTGCGCATTTTGCCAGTGCAGCGACGCTGATTTTTCGATATCTGGGTATTCCGGCCAGATATATCGAGGGTTATGCTGTTGATCCGGAGGATATCTCGGAAGAGGGAACTCTTTTATCGGACAGGCAGTATCATGATTATTTTGAGGGCGATTCCCCGCTTGGAGAGACTGCTGTCGTTTCTGTCGATGTCACAGACGCCAGTGCGCATGCATGGGTAGAGGTCTACAGCAGTGAACTTGGATGGCATGTCGTGGAGGTGACGCCGGCTTCAGATGAAGAGGAGCCGACGGAGAACAGCCTGTGGCAGCGTCTGAGGAGGCTGCTGGGAGGCGGGCAGCAGGATAATGAGGCTCAGGATGCTGGGGGTGATGGAGATGAGGCAGTCGTAGATGATACGACGACACAGGTATCGAGAGATGCGGCGGGGCTTGTGCTTATATTGCTATTTGCCGCGGTATTCGGCCAGTGGCTTGTACGGCGCCTGGCAGCTGAACGGCGATATCGGTTGTCATCCCGCAACGATAAGCTTGTGATACGGTATCAGGAGTTTATGAAACGTATGGGGCGGCGGCATCCGATGCTTCGTGAGAGGACGAATTATGAGGAGCAGATTCAATGGCTGGCAGAATGTGGGGGATGGGAGGTGTCTGACAGAGAGCGCGAACAATGTATTTCCGTGTTAAACAGAGCAGGTTTTTCCAGACAGGAGATCTCACAGGAGGAGCTGGAATCAATGTTAAGTATTTTTAAAAACATAAAGAACAAGAGGAATGGAAAGGAGAAGGAACATGAATAAGGAAAATACAGAAATGTTTTTTGGTGATGATGAGGATGTCATTTTGACGTTGACAGATGAGGATGGAGAAGATCTGGAGGTACAGCTTTTGGCTGGCTTTGAGATTGAGGAACTTAAGTCGGAATATCTGGCAGCGATGCCTCTGGGAGAGGATGGGGAACCTACCGGGGAGGTCTTCGTGTTAAAATACCAGGAGGATCAGGATGGGCATCCGGAGATTTCCGGGATCGAGGACGAGGAGGAAGGAGAACTGGCAACAGAAGCTCTTCGTCAGATGCTCAAGTCAGGAATGGTCGAAGGGTTTGACTGTGATGAGGATGGAGAGGATGACGAGGATGATTATCTTGACGACCTGGGGAGTATTTTCCCGGGAATCTCTATTGACAAATAGAAGCAGGATGTTTTGACAGAATGGGGAGAATGTACTATACTATCTAGTAGAATTTTTATGAAAAAGTGCAAAGCAAACGTAGAAGGAAAGGACGAAGGATGAGAAAAGAAACGATTTTGATAGTGGATGATGACAAAACGGTTCGGCAGATGCTTTGCGACAGCTTGTCAAGATTCGATTGCATAGAGATGGAAAATGGGGTGGACGGATTATCCTATCTGGAGAAGCATCCGGGATATGTGGATCTGGTCATTATGGATTTCGCAATGCCGATGATGGACGGATATGAGATGCTTCAATGCATTCAGAGTAATCAGCTGATCAAGAGTATACCGGTTATTTTGATTATTTCTGCGGAGGATCAGGAGCAGATCAGAAAGGCGTTTGACCTCGGTGTGGATGATGTGTTGATGAAGCCTTTTGAACAAAATATCGTATTAAAGCGTGTACAAAATATGCTGCAAATAGGAAATTCCAGACAGTTTCATAATGTCATGGAGGATCTGGTGCGGGTTGCAATTGATGAGAATATCGATAATCTGGGAATATGCTCCTGTCCGATCTGCCGTAAGGATCTGATGACATTGACGCTTAACCGTGTGACGCCGAAGTATGCTACCTCAGAGAAGGGTGCCATTATCTCAAAGGTGGGGACAACGGTTGAGGAAAAAATAAAAATTCTGGCAGAGGTTGCGCATACAGCGCAGCAGATCAAGGAACATCCACGCCATGCTCTGTCAAATATTAATTCATAAGGGGACGTCTGCTGACAGGACGTCGGAAAGGACATAAGGACAAATGAAGGTTTCAGGACTGGTTGGTTCCCGGTTTAAGGAAAAACCGGCAGATTGTGTGATAGATAGCCATGCTTTGATGATACGCGGCGGTTATATGAAGTATGTTGGGAACGGTATTTTTTCAGAATTGCCGCCTCTTCGCCGTGTCACAGCCAAAATTGAGAGGATCATACGGCAGGAGATGGATGCGATCGGCGGGCAGGAGGTGCTTTTTCCGGTCGTATTGCCGGCAGAGCTGTGGGAAGAATCCGGCAGATATGAGAGCGTAGGCAGAGAATTGCTGCGTTTTCAGGATCGAAACCGTGCAAAGCATGTTCTGGGAATGACACATGAGGAAGCAGCGGTACATCTGGTGAGGGAGTATGCGGAATCATATGCAAGATATCCCTTTATGATTTATCAGATTCAGAGAAAATTCCGTGATGAGGCAAGGCCGCGTGCGGGATTGATCCGTGTCCGTGAGTTTACGATGAAGGACGCCTATTCCTTCCATACTTCCCAGGAGGATCTGGAGCGTTATTATGATATCTGCTTCGAAGCATACAACCGTATTTTCCAGAGGGCCGGCCTTCCGGAGGTTATAACAGTAGCCTCAGATTCCGGTATGATGGGCGGCAGCCTGTCCCATGAATATATGCTTCTGACGCCGGTGGGCGAGGATTCGATTGTTATGTGCCGGGAGTGTGATTATCGTGCCAATATGGAGGCAGCAGATACGATTGTACACAACGAGGCGGGAGAGCAGCAGGAACTGGCCTGTGTGGAAACGCCGGATTGTAAGACGATAGAGGATGTCTGCAATTTCCTGAAAAGTGATGTCAAGGCATCCTGCAAGGCGGGAGTATATCAGAAGGAGTCGGATGATTCCTATGTGGTAGCATTTTTGCGGGGCGACTATGAGGTCAATGAGACGAAACTGCGTAATCTGGTGGGTGAGGAGCTGCGCCCGGCAGAGATTACAGACGACTGTGGACTGGTGGCAGGATATATTGGGCCTTATGGCATTACGGAAAATGCACAGATATTTGTGGATGTTTCCCTGCGCGGCATCTCTTCTATAGTGGCAGGCGCCAATAAGGAAGGGTATCATTACTGCGGACTGAATCTGGAACGTGACCTGGGTGAGGTGGATTATAAGGATATCTCCAAGATCCGTGAGGACGGGATCTGTCCATGCTGTGGTAAACCGACGATTACGATCCAACGCGGGATCGAGGTGGGAAATATTTTCCAGCTTGGGACAAAATATACAAAGGCAATGAATATGCAGTATACCGATGAAAAGGGAGAACTTCAGTATCCTATTATGGGATGCTATGGAATCGGGGTAGGCCGTCTGGCAGCTTCTATCATGGAGGCACATCATGATGAGCATGGGCCTGTCTGGCCGATTTCTGTAGCACCGTGGGAGGTGCAGATCTGCTGTCTCCGTGTGGATGATGAGGAGTGCAAGAGGGTGTCAGATGAGTTGTATGAGCAACTCCAGCAGGATGGCGTTGAGGTGATTTATGATGACCGCGATGTGCGTCCGGGAGCCATGTTCTCTGATGCCGATCTGATTGGTGCGCCGATCCGTGTCGTAGTGAGCCCGCGTAATCTAAAGGAATCCTGTATAGAAATGACGACGCGTGATCAGACCGTGAAAGAGATGGTTCCTCTGCAGGATGCAAGGGAAGCGGTAAAGGGATTGAGACAGAAATTATTCGATAAAATGTTTCAAACAAAGTAATCGTGTATATAATATATTGTTATAATAAACATGTGAGGTTGCTTCCGGAAGGAGCAGCCTCCTTTTGTAACGGCAGATAATGGGAGAATATGGAGGTAGACCATGATAGGCTGGCTGGCAGGGATCTGGATTCCGGAAGATAAGAATTATGAATTGCCTGAAACCCGAAAGAGATATGGGGTCTTGTGTGGGATCGCGGGGATTGTATTAAATCTGTTTTTATTTGCAGGGAAGCTGCTGGCGGGCTTTTTTAGTCATTCAATCGCGATTATGGCAGATGCATTGAATAATTTGTCTGATGCGGGCTCTTCTCTGATCATGCTTTTGGGATTTCGAATCGCCGGGCAGAGGCCCGACCGGGATCATCCGTTTGGTCACGGGCGGATGGAGTATCTGTCGGGACTCTTCGTTGCGATTGCAATCATGCTGATGGCGGTCGAGCTGATCCAGGGATCTGTGGAGAAAATCTTTCATCCGGAGGAAACAAATTTTTCCTGGCTGGTAATTATTATTTTGGTGTCGTCGATCCTTGTGAAGCTGTATATGTACTCCTATAATCGGGCATACGGAAAGAGGATTGGCAGTGCGGCGATGTTGGCCACCGCCACCGACAGTGTCAGTGATGCAGTGGCGACGGGCGTCGTGCTGATCTCGGCACTCGTATCAAAATTTGCCGGGCTTCGGATCGACAGCTGGTGCGGACTGTTGGTGGGTCTTTTTATTTTGTCGGCGGGAATCCGTGCGGCAAAGGATACGATTGATCCGCTGTTGGGGCAGCCCGCTGATGAGGAATTTGTCCGGCGGGTGGAAGAAATTGTGCTGGCAAGGGAGGAAATACGGGGGATGCATGATCTGGTGGTGCATAACTACGGGCCGGGCAGGATTATGTTGTCCCTTCATGCGGAGGTGCCGGCTGACGGCAGCCTTGTGCAGCTTCATGAGGTGATTGATGAGGTGGAGAATTATCTGTCTGAACAACTGCGGTGTGAGGCCGTTATTCATATGGACCCGGTGTTTGAGGGGGATGAAGAGGTGTGCAGAATGGGAGAGCGGATGCGGGAGTTGCTGACACAGATCGACAAGGAGCTGTCCCTGCATGATTTTCGCATTGTCAAGCAGGGTGAGAAGACGAAGCTTTTGTTTGATGTAGTTGCGCCGTATCAATTTCCCTGGACGGACGAGGAGCTGACAGGCAGGCTTGCAGAGCTTGCGAGGGAGGAAAACCCGCATTGGGTATTGTCGGTGAAGGTGGACAGGAAATAGAAATTGTGTTATTTTTGACGCAGACATGATTTTGTGATACATTAGAAGATAGTTTATGTTGGAGAGACTGTGACAGGAAAGGAAGGGATACCATGGGAATGACTATGACACAGAAAATTTTAGCGGCTCATGCCGGTTTGGAAAGCGTTCAGGCGGGACAGCTGATCGAGGCCAATCTCGATCTCGTTCTGGCGAATGATATTACCGGGCCGGTGGCGATCCACGAGGTGGAGAAGCTGAAAAAAAAGACTGTTTTTGATAAAGATAAGGTGGCACTTGTGCCGGACCACTTTACTCCGAATAAGGATATTAAGTCTGCGGAGCACTGTAAGTGTGTAAGGGAATATGCGAAGGAGCATGATATTACAAATTATTTTGAGGTGGGTCAGATGGGTATCGAGCATGCGCTTCTGCCGGAAAAGGGCCTGATCGTAGCGGGTGATGTGTGTATCGGCGCAGATTCCCATACTTGTACATATGGTGCGCTGGGGGCGTTTTCCACGGGTGTGGGAAGCACGGATATGGGCTGTGGTATGATCACGGGACAGGCATGGTTCAAGGTGCCGTCGGCAATCCGCTTTGAACTGAAG
>CAYYGS010000017.1:0-18928 GCA_964471335.1 uncultured Jutongia sp. | reverse complement strand
TGCAAACTCCTGATAGATCTCCTCCGGAGAGCTCTCTTCCGAAGAAGAAGCCAGATTGTTTTCTTCATTCTCCTCCTTCGTTCCCGACTGCTCCGCCGCTCCTTCCTCTCCGATAAAACGAGCAAAAGTGCTTGGCAGCTGCGCTCGCAAAGGCTTCCAATAGGTCAGGCAGAGGTTTCCGCTAAGTTCTACAACCACCAGAATCAACAGACAGATTCTAAACAACCTGCCCCCTCGGAACTTTATTCCGTATCCCATCAACAAAGCCGCATATAATACAAGAAAAAGTATCTGATACACCAACGCAATACGGCTAAAATTATGCGCACTATATAACCATGCGACAACACCTGCACCCAATATAATCAGAACTGCCTGCACCCTTCTGCCAACGGACATATCGCCCATCCTGACGATCCCTTCCCATGACAGGCGCAGCATCCAAAAGCTGATCAAAAAGGAAAAACATGTAGTGCCTCCGATGGGAACACGAAACAAATGGAAAATATAATAAAGCGGGGTAAATTCTACCGAAAGCAGAAGAACCAAAGCATAGACAGCATAATATATTCTTTTCCTGCCAGATATTGACGCATTACAGAAAAAAAGAAGCGCCGCCAAAAGAATCAGCAGGCCAAAATAAAGATCTAATCCGCCAACTGCGGAAATCATACTGCGGGAGGAAGCAGCACCGGGAAAAAACTTTGCCAGCAGAACCGGCACAGAGAGATTCAGCCGAAATCCCTGATAACCATATGTCTCCCCATCCTGCAGCATCGGTGCAAAATAAAATAAAATACGCACTGCGGCAATTCCAAAGGAGCACAGGAAGCAGCAGGCCAGATGAAGAAACTCTTCCAGACGAAGCCTTCTCTGCCGTGCAGATTCCAGCACCGTATATACAAATAATAAGAGCATCACAGGAATACATGTCTGTGGATCTGTCAAAAGGAAAACACCGCCTGCAATCACAAAACGGAGATATTTTCCCTCCCTGATCATCTGCTCCGCGCAAAGAAACAACAACGGAAAAACGGCATAAGCAAAGAGATGTGTCATGCTGCTTTCCTGCGAGACAGCATAGGCGCACATGCCATATGCCGCAGCACACATCAGACGAAATGTTTTTCCTTCTGACGGCATCATCGACGTGTGGCGTGTATACGCAAAAAAGGAAACAGATGCCAGACAGCAGAACAAAACATTCACCCAGCCATATATTTTCAGCAAATCGCCCGGCTGACTCAGAAGATACACCGTCCGTATCAGTGAGAGCAACAGCAACGGCACTGCCAACGCAATCATATACTGACCATACACGGCACGCGGTACCCGTCTCATCCTTTCCGTAATCTTCAAACCATGTCCAACATCTTTTTTCATGATAGCCCTCCATGTCGTTTTTTCAGCTCAAAATAGCAAAGCAAATATATTTGCTTGTGAAAACACCGTTCACTCTCCTGATTATACAATAAATCACAGGATTTAACAATCTCGAAAGGCCCAGAACTTGTTTATCAGAAAATTCACCGGAACACTGACGACCAGGTTAATCACCGGCGCCAGAAATTCCGAGATATGAAGAACTCTTACCCATAAAACCAGCAGGACACTATTCAGGAAAAGTCCCGTAAAGGAATAGGATACATATGTTTTTAAAAGTGCGCGCCAGAGACAGCGCCGTTCCCCTTCCTTCTCTTTAAATACCAGCTTATTATTCCAGTAAAAGGACCACAATACACTTAATACAAACGCAATGGCCTGCGCTGCAAGATAATCCATTTGGGGCAACAGTGAATATTTCTGAAACACAAGCAGGGACCCTACATATAACACATACGATATAATCGTATTGCTCACCCCGACAATCCCAAATTTTACGAACTGCATAACAGCCGCAAAAATCTCCTCTGTCAATTCCTTATGAACGAGACGAAACAAAAGGGCCAGAACTGCATGGGCTGCCTTTTCTATTATGTTCCAGATTTTATATTGATATCTACCGCTTTTCATTTATTCATACCCCTCTGCCATTCCATTTTATTTATTTACTTAATATAGCATAATCTATGGAGAATGTACAGGAGAAGCATTTGAAATGCAGGACAAGTTGTATTATAATAAATAAATTAAGATACTACTGATTAATGTTGGGAGCGATCAAAATTAGGAGGGCATTTATGGAAAAAATCACAGATATAGAGGAGAAGAATATGACTCTTCTGCAACATTCATTGGACATGGCGAAAAACATATCCGTACAGGGGTATGATATTATTATTTGGGGTGCCGGAAATACAACAGAATTAAATAAAAAAGATATTATGCAGGAAAATCTGCTTCCTAAGTTTTTTGTAGATTCAGATCGTAAAAAATGGGGAAATTTCAAATGGGATGTTGAAATCATTTCTCCCGATGAGATCACGAATCGTTGTTCAAATCCGATGGTGCTGATTTCATCTGCCAATTGCAAAGCGTGCAGTGAAATTGTAAAGTGGTTAGATGGCGCGGGCATCACAAACTATCATATGATTGATGCGGTCATATGGGGAAGGCACAGCGAGGAATTATTATCTGTATATCATATGTTGGAATCTCAGGATTCCAGGGAATTATTTGCAGAAATCATCCGTTCCAGAATGGAAGGAAAAGAAATACCGGACAAATATGTCACAGATAAACAATATTTTGCACAAAAAGACTTTCGCTTGAGAGATGCAAGGGAAATATTTGTTGACTGCGGCGCATATGTAGGCGACACAGTAGAGCAGTATTTATACGCAAAAGAAGGAGTATTTGGAGAAATCTATGCATTTGAACCAGAATCAGGAAATGTAAATGCTTTATCAAAAAGAGCGGAACGCCTGAAAGGTGAATGGAATATTGCAGATGACAGAATACATATCGTTAGCGGCGCAGTAGGAAAAGAGGATAGCAGGCTTTTTGTCACAAATGACGTGGGAGGACTTTCGGCAAAAGTCACAAATAATGCTTCTGATGATGAAATTCAGGTTTATGGGATCGATTCCTTTTTTAAGGATATCCCGGTGGGATTTCTGAAGGCAGATGTCGAAGGCTATGAACTGGACATATTGGACGGGGCTGCTGCGACGATAAAAAAACATACGCCGCTGCTGGCAATCTGCATTTATCACCAAACTTCTGATTTGTATAAAATACCTCTGTGCATAAAAAAATTAAATGAGAACTATCATATCGATATAGCACATCATTATTATAATTATACTGAGACCGTGTTATATGCTTATAAATAGGATGCTCTCCTATTCCCCGATAAATTCCCTGATCTGTCTTCTCATACAATCGGCGGCGTCCATACCGGAAAGATAGAGATACGACCACTCTATGATTTTCTCCATCGCCTCCTCTACATTCCAGCTGGGCTTCCATCCAAAGACTTTTTTGAGTTTGGAACAGTCTAGCTTTAAAAAATTTGCCTCATGCGGCCCGCCATCGTGCTGATTGATCCATTTGACAGAAGCTCCTGTCTTTGCATTCCATCGGTCACAAAACAGGCTTACCAATTCACCGGTCGTCAAACAGTCCTTGTCCTCCGGCCCGACATTATAACTTCCCGCATACTTTTGATCCTCATACTGTGCCGCTGCAATCATCAGATAGGCAGCCACCGGCTCCAGTACATGCTGATACGGCCTTGTAGAATATGGATTTCTGACAATAATATCCTCCTTTTTCTCTGCCGCCCGGATACAATCCGGAATGATGCGGTCTGCAGCAAAGTCTCCTCCGCCGATCACATTTCCTGCCCTTACCGTAGAAATTGCCGCACCTCCATCCTGAAAGAAGGAATTCCGATAGCAGCCTGTTACCAGCTCTGAACACGATTTGGAATTGGAATATGGATCATAACCATTGAGTTCTTCGTTTTCGCGATACCCCCATTCCCACTCCTTATTCCGATAGACTTTATCTGTCGTAACATTGACAAAGGATTTTACAGAGGAAGTCATCCTGACACACTCCAACACATGAACCGTCCCCATAACATTTGTCTCATATGTGTATACCGGATGCTTATACGACTCCCTGACCAATGGCTGTGCGGCCAGATGGATCACAATTTCCGGCTGCGCTTCTTCAAACACCCTCTTCATATGTTCCAGATCACGGACATCACCTGTGACAGAGCGAATTCCCTCTGCTGTATGGCACAGTTCAAACAGGCTTGGATTTGTCGGCGGCTCTAACGCATACCCCGTCACTTCCGCGCCCGCCATAGACAGCAGGTGGCACATCCAAGTTCCCTTAAATCCGGTATGTCCGGTAATCAACACCTTTTTTCCCTGATAAAATGATGGATCAAACATCTCTCTTCTCCTTACACCGTTTCCTGCTTTATTTTATCCATGGTTTCCTTCACGCCGGTACAAAATGGAGTAAACCTGATCTCCGGCAGTGCGCTCCGAAGTTTGGTGATATCCGGATCCAGGTTCGGAACTCCCTCAGGCTTTACCACAGAGGCTTCATGGTCAAAAGATCCCCCCTCCCCGGACAGGCGATGTATCTCATGGACAAATTCCTTTAATCTCCTGGTATCGTCACTTGCAACATTATAGATCCCCGGAGGACAATCGGAATACAGAAATCCCTTCACTATTTTAGCAAAATCATCAATATATAAATAATTCCATTTTTGTTCACAGCCTCCCAGGCCTACATGTTCCTTCTGCATAAAACTGCGCATGCACAAATCCGTCAGAGTGCCTCTTCTGTCTCCATATCCGTATACGCTGAAGATGCGCAAATGATAAAAGTCCATATTGCCATTTTCACACAGGCGGCGTGCCTGTCTCCCAAATTCCGCTTTTGCTTTTCCATATGCCGAGACCGGATTTTCCGTATCCTCCTCCGAAATCAGCTCGTGCCTGATTCCGTACTCTGCCTGCGAACCCGGAAAAATAAATTTTGTACACCCCATTCTCTGTGCTTCTTTCAAAGCTTTCAACGCGTATGCGATATTTTCTTCCTGTATTTCCTCCCGCCCTCTGTCACACGAAGCTGTGCCAGCCCACGCAAAATGCAGAAAAGCATCTGCCTCGGATATGGCAGCAAGCGCACTCTCCATATCCTCCAGACAGCCATAGCAAAGCTTTACCTGATCTCCGGCCAGCGTCCTCTTTTCAGATTCCGGTCTGACAACTGCATAAATCTGGCACTCCTCTCCCATCAGTTCCCTGATCACGCTTCTCCCCAGAAAACTGGTTGCTCCGGTCATGACAATTCTTTTCATTCCGTCTTCCTCTCCCTGCTTCTTTTAACCATTTTATATTTTATCCGTATCATCATCTGCATCAAAGTTAATGCGCTCCTCCTCCACAACCAAAGGACGGTTCATCACCCTCTGGTTGATACTTAAAATATATTCCCCTATAAAGCCGATAAAAAATAACTGGACAGAACCTAAGAAGAACATACCGATCAGGACAGGTGCCATTCCTGCCGCAAACCAATTCCAAAATACTAATTTCATAATCAGATAGACAAGTGCAATCAATGCACTCAGCGTACCGCAAACCATACCGATAAAGGTTGCCAGACGCAGCCCGATCTTCGTATAAGAAGTAAAACTCAGCATCGCAGCATCATACAGGCTATACCAGTTATTATGCGTCTTCCCCGCCCGTCTCTTCGGCTGTTCGTATTCGATTTCCTTTCTTTTATATCCCAGCTCTGCCACAATCCCCCGTAAAAACGGCGTTGAATCCTTCAATTCCCTTAATATATCAATAAACTCCCGATCGTACAGGCCTGCCCCTGTAAAATGCTCAATCTGCTCCACATTCGAGAATTTTTTTATCATTTTGTAGTATATACTTCTCAGGGCATACATGATCCGGCTCTCCCGGCTGGCACTCTTAATTCCGATCACAATTTTATACCCATTTTCCCACTCCGCAAGATATCTTGGTATCATTTCAATCGGATCCTGAAAGTCACAACTCATTGCGATCGTGCAATCTCCTGTCGTTTGCAGCATTCCATAGTATGGTGAATTAATCTGTCCGAAATTTTTTGCATTAAAAATCGCCTTCACCCTTTTATTCTGCGAACAGATCTTTCTTAATTTTTCTCTTGTCCCATCCGTAGAATCATTGTCAATAAATACAATCTCATAGTCATACTGCGGGAGCTGCTCTTTGAAAAGAGCCACCAGTTCTTCACTCATCGGCTCTACATTTTCTGTTTCATTATAGCAGGGAATTAACACGCTTATTTTCTTCATCCGAATCCCCTCTCTTTCCCGATTTCTCACAAAGTTTATATCTGGTATGCCGTAGGCGTTAAAAATTCCAGCTGCATCACCTGATTGACCTCATGAATTTCTTTTGCAATCAAAGCATTCCGCAATTCTGCCACGCTGGAAAAATCATACTCCAGCCGGCGGTCAAAATAATTTGTCCTCTCATCTGCGGAGTATCCATCCATCCCCGCAATATATGTCTTCCTCACGCCAAGCGCAATCATCAGCTTAAGCGCCATTATTCCGGAATTATCTATAATCTCCGGCTCCTTGGAAGCATAGCTCGAAAAATTAACGACATAGTCTGTCTGCCGGCATTCCTTCATATTTGAAGTGGTAATACACTTCACTTTTGTCTTTCCCTGAAGCTTTGCATAACGGCGCATATTGCTGCTGAAAATATAATCCGGATCAAAATCACGCCCGTCAAAGTTCAGCGCAATGACAACCGGTTTCTTTTCTTTGATAAATGTCCTGATTTTTCCGTCATATTCAGACAATGTACTTCCCGGCGCCAAAAGCAGGGCAGTTCTTCCCTGTATAAGTTCTGCCAGGGTGTCCAGAGCCTCCTTGTCATCAATATAATTTTCCTGATATTCCCGATAATATGTTTCTGCATTTTCCTTACAGAACTTTGCCTTCTCAGCCTTTGGAATCCCATTTAACAGCTCATGAAACGCCTTAACCGGAAGAGAATCCTTTTGTGCAAAATAGATTGCATAATTGGGATGACATCCTGTACTTGCCGACAAATAAAAGGGAAGGGAATATCCCCAAAACCTTTTCTGATAAATATCATTCAAATATTCATCCATGATTTCCAGCATCGGTTCAATGCGATATCCCGTATCATAATTTTCATTCATATATTCGGCAAACAACTCCAGATTCAGATTGCCCGCACCACGTCCCATGCCAAACACGCAGGCGTCGATACACAGATCACGTTTCAGATTCATCTCCACCAGAGCTTCTGCATTGCCGAATGCCTGCTGCAAATTATTATGTGCATGATAGCACAGGGTGATCTCCGGCGCCATATTATGATCTGCGATATAAACAAGTCGCAAAAATTGTTTTCGTTTGATCAGGCCGAAGCTGTCTACAATCGCCATTGCAAACGGCTGCAGCGCATTAAATTTCTCAATCCCCTCAATAAATTCCTTATCGGAGTACAGATCTGTCCCTACAAAATTGACAGACAGCTTATATCCCAGCCCCTGTAGCTGCTTACAATATGCATATGCCTCCTCCAGCTTGTCTTTCTTAAAAATGATGCGGAGCATATCTACCGAACTCCCATCATATGGCGTCAGCCTCTCAAGCGGAAGCGGCTCATTCATATCAATCATTCCTACATAAATCAGATCTGACGATTTAGGGCAAATCACAGATGATACAGCTTCCAAATCAGGGAATACAGCCCGGTTCTTATCAAAATGATCCCCTTTCAGGAAACCAACCTCAAACATCTCAATACCCGTCTGCGCAATTTTTCTGCCAAATCCCTTTATGGTATCTTCTCCGAATTGCCAGTCATTCACATATCCACCGTCCCGCAATGTGCAATCAAGCAGAGATATCTTCCCCAATCCACTCCTCCTAACTTATTCCTCTTCCACCATCGGAATAAACATTTGTTTCTTCAATTCCTCTCTCGGTAAAAACGGCGCCAGATCCTCTAACGGGGGACTTACCAGAGTCCCATCCTCCAGACGTTTTGTACTGCTCTTCGGTTCCCACGCCTGTTCGGTATCTGTATATATTTCACAAAAAACAGCTCCCTCCGCTGCCAATGCCTCGTCTACCACCTTTTTCATTTCGTCATTACTATGCGCGCTGTAATAGGGATATCCAAAAGCCTTTGCTATTTTCTCAAAATCCGGAAATGACAGATCTCCTGACTCCGTCCCGATCCCGACTCTGGTATTCTGGCCAAACAAATTAGACTGTGTCAGCCGGATCGAATGATACCCCTGATTATTAATCAAAAAGATCTTGACCGGCAGCCGGTTTGTCAAAATCGTCTGCAGCTCCTGAAGGTTCATCATAATGCTTCCATCGCCCTCCAGACAGATCGTCATTCTGCGGCCTCCGCCTATGCATGTCCCGATTGCAGCCGGCAGGCCGTAACCCATACTGGCAATTGCACTGTTATTCGCCATCCGGCTTCCCTTTTGAATCACATACGCCTGATTCCCCACGACACAGCATGCGCCGTTCGAAACGGCAGTCAGACTGTTTTCGGGCAGCCGGCTGCTCAAATATCTTACAAATGCATACACATTAGCAGTCTCTCCATTCTCCTCCCACTGCTCTGTACGTACGATGGGATATTCCCTTTTCCACCTCTGGCACGTCTCTGACCATGAATCCCTCTCCCGCACCGGAGTCTCTGCCTCTTCCGATAATTTTGTCAGAAAATCCTTCGCGTCTGCCCAAATCGGCATTTCTACATGCAGGGTAGGCTTCTTCAGTTCTGCCGGATCAATATCCACCATGATCACCTCTGCAGCCCGTGCCCATGTCTTCCAATTATAGCCCACCTGCCTGATCGATATGCGGGTTCCCACCGCCAGGACCAAGTCAGCATTTTGTATCGCCCAATTGCCCGGACGGTCTCCCATATTGCCTGCACGCCCGCAATACAGTTCATTCTCATCCTCTATCAGGTCAACCGCATTCCAATACGTCACAACCGGAATGTTTAACTTCTCAATAACATCTCGAAATATATGATAAGCACCTGATAACCGAATGCCATAACCCGCATAAAACACCGGCCTTTTCGCACTACGAAGCTTTTCCAGGACAGTCTGTACCGTCGCACGTTCCACCTCCGGAGGAAGCAGCTTATCATCCTCTGCCGGATCATAACCCTGCAGGGAATCGGTTTCAATATATCCCCCCTGATAATTCACAGGAATATCAATCCACACAGGCCCCGGCCTTCCGGTTGTTGCCAGATGCCAACCCTTTTCTAGTACATAACGGATCTGGTCCGGCGACTCTAACATCACCGCATACTTTGTCATATGTTCTACAGATTTTACAATATCATACTCCTGGTCTCCCATCGCACGAAGCGGCACTTCCGTAAACTGCAATGCATATCTGGCTGTCGTATCATATCGCACCTGTCCGCTGATAATAAACATCGGGATCGAATCCAGCCAGCCACCGACTACGCCGGTGAGAGCATTCGTCCCTCCGGGTCCTGTCGTCACACACACGGCAGCAATTTTGTTGTCGAGACGGGCATAGGCCTCCGCCGCAATAGCACAGGCCTGTTCATGATGATTATACGTTACCATCAGCCCCTCTTTATGACCCAGGGCATCATTTAAATGCATGGCGCCGCCGCCGACTACACTAAAGCAGTCCGTCACTCCATGCTCCACCAAAAAATCTGCTACATAATCCGCAAGTCTCTGTTTCATGCCAAACCTCATTTTTCGTTTCACTTGGGCGGTGTCATTTACCGTCTTAGTGGAACTTCATTCTATTCAACCTAATCCCACCATGATTTTCTCAATCATGTAATCTATCATTTCATCCGTCATCCCCGGATACAAACCAACCCAAAATGTCTGCAGCATAATCTGATCTGTCACGTGCAAATCTCCCACGACCCGATATCCCTCACCATCAGATCCGCTCTCACAAAAGCAGGGCTGCTTCAGCATATTACCACCAAAAAGCATACGAGTCTGTATCCCTTCCTGCTCTAAATACTGCACTACCTTATTTTTATCGACACCATCACGGCAGGTAAGCAAAAAACCAAACCAACTCGGATCTGAATCAGGGCATGCCTCCGGTAAAATCAGTTTTTCCTCTGCCTCCCTGAGTCCAGCCTTTAATCGGGCAAAATTATGCTTCCTTCTCTCTACAAAGGAGGGAAGCCTCTCGATCTGGGCACAGCCTATTGCTGCCTGCATATCGGTTGCCTTTAGATTATAACCAAAATGGGAATAGACATATTTGTGATCATACCCCAACGGTAATTCTCCATATTGTCCATCGAAACGATGTCCACACATATTATCATGCCCTGACGCACAAGTACAGTCTCTTCCCCAGTCACGAAGCGACCTGACTATTTTATTTAACAGGGGATTATTTGTATATACTGCTCCACCCTCCCCCATCGTCATATGGTGCGGCGGATAAAAGCTGGAAGTTCCAATATCACCAATCGTCCCCGTCTTCCTTGTCTCACCGTTTATGGTATAGGTCGATCCCAGGGAATCACAATTATCTTCCACCAGCCACAAATTATGTTTGTCGCAAAATCCTTTCACTGCACTCAAATCAAAAGGATTTCCCAGCGTATGCGCCAGCATCACAGCCTTTGTCTTTTCTGACAAAGCCGCCTCCAACCCGCTCACATCAATATTATATTGTGGGATATTCATATCTACAAAGACTGGAACCGCTCCAAATTGAACAATCGCTGCAATCGTAGTCGGAAAACCAGCCGCCACCGTAATGACTTCGTCACCACGGTTAATTTTCCTGTCCCCTAATAAGGGCGATGTCAATGCATGAAATGCAAGCAAATTCGCCGAAGAACCGGAATTGACCAGCGAACAATATTTTATCCCCAGATAGTCTGCAAACTCCCTTTCAAACCGCTCCGTGTATCGGCCTGACGTCAGCCAGAATTCCAAAGCTGAGTCTACCAGGTTACACATTTCCTCATGTCCGTATACTCGGGAGGCGTAAGGTATTCTGTCTCCCTTGTGATAACTCTGCTGATTATGATAGGTATCGCAATATTCCTTCACCATCTCCAATATTGCATCTCTGGCCTGCTGTTCTGTCTGATTTTCGAACATCCCTAGTCCTCCCATTTTTTCCACGGTGCCTTATTCTGTTCCCACAGCTGCTCTAATATATCCTTTTCTCTCTTTGTATCCATACATTGCCAGTAACCTGTATGGGCATACGACATTAACTCCCTTTTTGCGGCAAGCCTCTCTAATGGCTTCTTTTCAAATACTGTGTCATCCCCTTCAATGTAATCAAAAATCTCCGCATTCAATACCTTATATCCGGCATTGATCGGCGCTCCATCCAACACACTCTTCTCACGGAAGGATTGCACAGCATTGTCACCATTAATGTGAAGTATCCCCTTTTCCTGTTGAAGTGTCACAGACGTCAATGTCGCCAGCTTTCCATGTGATTCATGAAACTTAACCAGCTCCCTGATATTGACATCGCAGACTCCATCTCCATAGGTCATCATAAATGTCTCATTTCCGATATAAGACTGAACCTGTTTGATACGTCCACCCGTCATAGTATGCAGTCCGGTATCCACTACAGTAACCTTCCAGGGTTCCGAATGCTGATTATGCACAATCATTTTATTTCCCTGTGTGAAATCAAAGGTAATATCCGATGTGTGCAGGAAATAATCGGCAAACCATTTTTTAATAATATGCTGTTTATACCCTGCACAAATAATAAACTCATGATATCCGTAATAGGAGTATTCCTTCATGATGTGCCATAGGATTGGCTTTCCGCCGATTTCTATCATCGGTTTCGGCTTATACTCCGATTCCTCCGAAATCCGTGTGCCAAATCCTCCTGCCAAAATCACTACCTTCATATGCCTGTCCCCCTCCTGCTCCTGTATTGGATAAGGATATGAAAATTTCCTGATTCGTTAAAAGGGGAATGCAAAATATCCTGCGGATATTTGCGCATCCCCTTACAAGAATCCTCTCTGAAATTCTCAATAATTAGAACAACTTTTTCTTTAATACATCCGGTTCCTGCGCGAATTCCAATGCTACATCCGCAGAAATCTTCAGGTCATGATAATGCTCAAAGATTGCATCATCCATCGTCTGCATACCCATCTTCTTGCTTGTCTGAATCGTAGAAGAAATCTGATGCGTCTTCGCATCACGAATGTTACTTGCGATCGCAGGCACAGTATGCATTACCTCGTAAGCGGCCACACGGCCCTTACCATCTGATGTCGGCATCAGCTGCTGTGAAATAACCGCCAGAAGCACCATAGCCAGCTGTACACGGATCTGCTGCTGCTGATGGGGCGGGAATACGTCGATAACACGGTCTACGGTAGCTGCTGCACCGATTGTATGAAGCGTGGAGAACACCAAGTGACCTGTCTCGGCTGCGGTTATCGCTGCACCGATCGTCTCCTGGTCACGCATCTCGCCGACAAGGATAACATCCGGATCCTCACGGAGTGCGGCACGGATACCGTTGGCAAAGGATAATGTATCAAATCCGATCTCTCTCTGATTTACAATCGAATTCTTATGCTGGTGCAAATACTCGATCGGATCCTCCAGCGTAATGATATGTTCTTTTCTGTTCTCGTTGATCATATTGATCAGAGAAGCCAGCGTTGTTGATTTACCACTACCGGTAGGCCCTGTTACGAGTACCAGGCCACGCTTTCTCTTGGCCAGATCCATGACTGACCAGGGAAGTCCCAGCTTCTCCGGCGCCGGAATCACTGTATTGATCAAACGAAGAACGGCTGCAAAGGAGGATTTCTGACGGAACACGTTACAACGGAAACGTCCCAACCCCTCTGAACTGTAGGAGAAATCGGCCTCGCCATCCCTCTTCAGGGTGGCCACCTGTCTCTCGTTCATAATTGACAATACAAGCGTCTGCGTATCCTGCGAAGTCAGTACATGGGGGATAATATCCTCAATTGTACCGTTGACACGCATTTTCGGCGGCAGCCCAACCGTAATATGCACATCGGATGCTCCTACATCCCTGGCTACCTGTAACAAACTGTCCATCGTAATTTCCATTTTACCCTCATTTCTGCCGGATTACTCCCGGCGTTGCTTTTTATATTTTACGGCAAATTCTTCGCCCCGGAAAAATTCACCATATATTTCTCTACACTTCCATTCGATATACGAATATTAGTTGTCGTATGCCACACGATGTACTTCTTCTATCGTTGTGACTCCCTTTACAACCTGTTTATTAGCACACATTACCAGCGTATTCATTCCCTCTGCCACCGCCGTTTTCTCAATCTCTTCTACAGTACCGCCCGTGGCAATAATGCGCTTCAGAGTCGGAGAAATCTGCATGATCTCATAGATACCGATTCGACCCTTATAACCAGAACCGCCACACTCCAGACAATCCTCCTTACCAATGGTCGCATGCGGAATAACCAGTTCCTCGCCCCACTTAGCTTCAGGAATTCCCAGCTCCTTCTTCTCCAGATCATCTGCCGGCGCCATCTGCTTACAATTCGGGCAGACACGGCGAAGCAGTCGCTGTGCGATAACTCCGATGACCGCGTCGGAAATCAGATAATTTTCGATTCCCATATCCGCCAGACGTGTGATCGTGCTGGCAGCACTGTTCGTATGCAGCGTACTAACAACCAAGTGACCTGTGATAGCCGATTCGACGGCGATACCGGCGGTCTCACCGTCTCGAATCTCACCGATCATGATGATGTCCGGATCCTGACGCAGAATAGAACGGAGCGCCGCGGCGAATGTCATACCCGCTTTGGCATTTACATGAACCTGATTGATACCGTCGATATTAGCCTCCACCGGATCCTCTACTGTAATAATATTTACTTCATCGGTATTTAACTCACTAAGCGCCGTATACAGTGTGGTAGACTTACCACTACCTGTAGGCCCTGTTACAAGCATGATACCATTCGGATGCTTCAGAATATCCTCAAAACGCGCCAGCTCATCCGGCTCAAAGCCCAAATCTTTCTTGTCTCGGCTAAGTGCTGTCTTCTGTGCGAGACGCATAACGATCTTCTCACCATATACTGTCGGCAGAATAGATACACGGATATCATACTCCTGCCGGTCAACAATCTGCGTCATACGACCGTCCTGTGGCCGCCTCTTCTCAGAAATATCCATGCCGCCGACGATCTTGATACGTGCTACCATAGCCGACAGAAGAGAAATATCATGACGCATTGCTTCCTGGAGCACACCATCCACACGGAACCGAATACGCAGCTGACTCTCCAACGGCTCGAAATGAATATCAGATGTCCGTTTATGTACCGCCTGCTCGATAATCTGATTTACCAGACGTACGATTGGTGCCTGCTTTACCTCCTCGGACTCTGCATTCTTGTCCTTATCTACATTGCCATATTTTTCCTTACGCTCTGCGGCAAACTGATCTGCCACCTTCATAGCCTCTGCATTACCATAAAAACGATCCAGAGCCTGTGACACATCCTTTACAGTAGTGACGCGCACCTCAATCTGAAGCCCGGTAATAATTGACAAATCATCCATCGCAATCATGTCCAGCGGATCGCTGAACGCCACACGAAGAACATTCGGATTATCCGGCGCAAACTCATATGGCAGAAGCATATACTTACGCAGTACCTTCTCATCCACAAGTGCCAGCACCTCATCCTCAATCGTCATACCTGCCAGATGAATACGCTCTAATCCCATCTGGTGGCAAAGAGCCTCGGCGATGATCTCATCATTCATGATACCCATGTCAACCAGGGTCATACCAAGCTTCTGCCCGTTTCCGACCTCTCTCTGTCTCTTCAGGGCTTCATCCAGCTGCTCCTGCGTTATGACACCGGCTCCCATCAGCAAATCACCGAGACGCCTCTTTCGCCTCATTCTGCTAGCAATAGAATTATCCATGTCGATCCCCCCATACTTTTCCGTACCGTTTTTGCCTATTGCTCTGTCAACACAATAGACACATCTCTTTTATTATAATCTTTTATTTATGATTTGGCAAGCAAAACCCTCTTTTTTCCAAGCTTTTTATCACAATTTCGTCCCAGATCTGCTCTGCCGTCTTATCCATCGTAAACTCATGGAAGGAAATTCCTGTTACAACCTGCAGCACACCCTGATCATACCGAATCTGCAAGAGCAGTCCTGGCCTGTGCTCCTGAAAAACAGACTGTGCCACGCTTCCCTCCATCAATTCAGCCGCCTGCTTTTGCCGAAGCCTCAAGGAAATACGCATCCTCTCCGGCGGCCGTTTTCCCATAACCTGACGCATAACCAAAGGTCTGCATTCTTTCCATGTCATCCAGGAGACATCACCATCTGCCACCTCTTCCATTCTCTGCCATTGTTCGGCGTCGTACCAGCCGCGGTTTCTCTTCCCGGATATTTCCAGCGAAAAAACAGTAAGCACTTCTGCCCTGTCTAATAGCAGCTGGTCATATCTCTCCGAAAGCAGCAGCTCTTCCATAAAATTTTTTATTTCATTTATCTCAATTGCTATCATAAAATCCTGCCTTCTGTACATAATAACACAGTGACCATCTATGGTCTTTATATAAATATTGCCTGATGCCCGGAACCAGCCGGGCTACGGCGGAAACGGAGATGACCATGAAAAAAGATTCAAAAACCATGAAGGAAGTAGCCCAGCGCTGCACAAAGTTCTGCTCGTGCAAGGACTGCGGATGTACCAACTCTACTCAGGAAACTGTCTCCTGTAGTTCTTGCAAGCACTACACTCCCGACAAGGTATGCGACATCAACCTGTATGCCGAAATCGTGAGCAACCACAACCTGTAATGGCGGTCACTTGTCGGAGCAGCCGGGATTTTTCCCGGCTGCTACATACTTATCTCCCTATAAACACCACAATAGAACGCGGCGGCACAACCGTCTTTTTCTGACTCACCAGCGATGGTTTTTTCACTCTTTTCTTCCTGCGGGCAGGCGGCGGCACCTCCGAAAAGGTATTGCCATATGTTTCCATTACCGGATACCACTCTTTATCCTTTGGCAGATTAGGAAGATCAAAGGATCTCGCTTCCCAATACATATTAAAAATGATATAGACGGAATCATCCGCCGTTCCATCCTCTTTTTTTTGATACTCCCCGTAATAAAGCATCGCCAGCATGCGGCTGTAATAGGAGAAATCTGTTCTCCAGGCCTGCGTCCCATGCATAGACAGATCCGGCATCCCGCATGACAGCGTATCAAAAAGATGCAGCGCTTCCTTCCTGTGAAGCACAGGGTGCTCTTTCCGAAAGGCAATCAGCTTCTTTACATAATCATAAATCTCACCCTTCGTCTTCATCTGCTTCCAGTCAAGCCAGGTAATCGCATTGTCCTGGCAATATGGATTATTATTCCCATTCTGGCTGTTACCAAATTCGTCTCCTGCCAGAAGCATCGGCGTCCCCTGCGCCAGCAGAAGCATGGCAAAGGCATTGCGGATCTGACACATCCGCTGGGAGATTACAGTCTTTTTTCGCGTCTTTCCCTCCACACCACAGTTCCAGCTGTAATTATACTGTGTGCCGTCATGATTCATCTCCCCATTGGCGCCATTATGCTTCACATCATATGACACCAGATCCATCATCGTAAATCCGTTGACATATGTCATAAAATTAATCACAGAATAATCACTTGCATTCCGGCGAAAATAACGGGCAAATTCCTCCACCTGTCCCTCATCGCTCTTCAAAAACCGCCTGGCGCAGTTCATAAAACCCTCATTATATTCGGCCAGAACATTATCCTGCCACTGTGCACCCCTCCGCCTCAGTTTGTCCACATCCCAATAAGATGTCAGCAGCTTCACACCGGACAACACCGGATCCGATACCATGACAATCTCCGGCATAACTTCCTGATTCACGCGAAAACCATCGATATGATATTCCAATACCCAGTTTCGCAGGCAATCCTCCATAATGGAAATATTTGTCCCAGGAGTAAAATAGATATCGAGAAGAACCTCGATCCCTGCCTGATGCAGTGCCCGCACCATTTCCTTCATCTCAAGCGGCGCCCTGTCCGGGTGCGCTGCGTAGGATGCCTTTGGCGCAAAATAATACGTATCTGCGCTGCTGTATCCCCAATAATTCAGCCGCAGAACTTCTGTCTTCGGCCTCTGCTCTCCCATTCCCTTTGGTTCTCCCAAAACCTTTCTGTCCACCGAAAGAATTTCATCAAAATCATAACAGGGAAGCAACAGCACGGCATTAATACCCAAATCCTGCAGATGGCCGATCTTCTCCTGCAATCCTGCAAAAGTACCTCTATGCGCCACCTGAGAAGAGACATGCTTTGTAAAGCCTCTCACATGAAGCAGATAAAGAATCATATCCGAAAAATCAATGCGCAGCGGATAATCTCCCTGCCAGTCAAAATCCTCCAAACAGATGCCGCTCCGCACGCCCCGGCGCGCACTTTCTCTTCGTTTGCCCCATTTGTCCCTGCCATAGATCACAGCGGCATAGGGATCTGCAAATTCCTCTCCGTCCGCCTCATAGACATATTCGTAATCGCGTGATAAAAGTCCGGCAAGGCTCATATCATCCGGCAAATCTGTGCATCCTGTAATCGTCACAAAATAAACACTGCCTCGCTGAAATTGCCTGGAAAGCTCAATTCTACACTCAGGTTTTTTCTGTCCTCTTCGGTACAGATTAAAAAAACAGCGTTTCCGGTCAGGAATAAAAATGGCAAACTGTACTCCATCGGCTACCTTTGTCACACCGAACGGCAAAGAGTGCCCCGGCTTATACTCAAATTCTCTAGTCTTTTGCATTTTGTCCATACTTATCCAGCCTTCCAATGGTATTTCTGTCTATTCTATCATATATTATTAAATGCTATTATGCCCTATTCTACTACAAAAGCTTTCGCTCTGTCAAAAAATATTTTCTAATTTGCCGATTTTTGCTATTTTTTTGCTATATCTTATATTTTATCTTGCAAAATCCCTATATTAATGTTAAATATATTAAGTATGTATTTTTTTGAGCTGCCAGCGTCAGCGGCGGAATGGGAATTAGTGTGAAAAATTAGATTTTTACACGCGAGATTTGTGTAAGCTAATGAAATTAGCTTTGCGCGCACGTCACACAAATCTTGTCAAAGCGAAAAACGTGCGCAGGAATGAGGATTACTATGATTCAAGCAAGCAATGTCACATTACGTCTGGGCAAAAAAGCCCTCTTTGAAGATGTAAACATTAAATTTACCGAAGGAAACTGTTACGGCCTGATCGGTGCGAATGGTGCAGGAAAGTCTACCTTCCTGAAAATCCTGACCGGGGAGCTTGAGCCCACAAAGGGTGATATCATTATCACACCGGGACAGCGTCTCTCCTTCCTGAAGCAGGATCACTTCCAATACGATGCCTACGCAGTGCTTGACACGGTCATCATGGGCAATGAACGCCTTTATCAGATCATGAAGGATAAGGATGCGATCTATGCAAAAGAAGACTTCTCCGATGAGGACGGCATACGCGCTGCCGAACTGGAGGAAGAATTTGCCAACATGAACGGATGGGAGGCAGAATCTGATGCTGCCATGCTCTTAAACGGGCTCGGCATCCCTACAGAGGAGCATTACATGATTATGAAGGAGCTGCCTGCATCCGAAAAGGTTAAGATCCTGCTGGCACAGGCTCTTTTTGGCAATCCTGACATTCTTCTTCTGGATGAGCCGACCAACCATCTTGACCTGGAGGCAATCCGGTGGCTGGAAGAATTTTTGATAGAATTTGACAATACGGTCATTGTCGTTTCCCATGACCGCTATTTCCTGAATAAAGTCTGCACGCACACAGCAGATATAGACTACGCTAAGATACAGCTGTACGCCGGCAATTACG
>CAYYGS010000016.1:0-19383 GCA_964471335.1 uncultured Jutongia sp. | reverse complement strand
AATCCATCATGATCTCTGAATGGCCGCAGTACCGAGACGATTGGAATGCACCGGAGGCAGAGGACATTCTGGAGAATGTCAAAAATGTAACACGTGCAATACGTAATCTGCGCACACAGATGCAGGTGGTGGGATCACGGAAGGCACAGGTATATATTGTGACGGATGAGGATGACATGCGCAGAACGCTGGAGACGAGCAGAAATGCATATGAACACATGATCTATGCCTCCGGCTTATCGATTCAGATGGATAAGACTGGTATAGAGGAGAATTCCGTGTCCGTTGTGATTCCGGGAGCAACTATTTATATGCCGTTGGCCGATCTGGTAGACATAGAGAAGGAAAGAGAGAGGCTGTATCAGGAGAAGAAGCGTCTGGAAGGCGAATTAAAGCGTGTAAATAGTATGTTAAATAATGAGAAGTTTATGGGAAAAGCTCCGGAGAGTAAGATTGCAGAGGAGCGTGAGAAGTTAAAGAAGTACACAGGTATGATGGCAAAGGTTGAGGAAGAATTGGAGGCAATTGAAGTAAAATAAATTGTGAAAGAAAGGGGGAGTTCTTATGTCAGAGGTACGTGAAAATCAGTCTTTGGGTGAAATTGAGATACTTCACGCGGAAGATGGTATGTCAGCAACATTGTGTCTATCTCCCAGCGACAGGAACAAAACCTATGAGCTTGGCAATTTGAAAGCACTTTTAAAGGAATCTGGTGTGGCTTTTGGTGTACTGGAGGATAAATTGCAGGAGATGATCTCAGAGAAGATCTATAATAAGGAAGTAGTCGTGGCGAGAGGGGAGCCGGCAAAAAACGGGAAGGATGGCTGGTATGAATTTCTCTTTCCGATTAACGTAGATACCAAGCCGAAGATTCTAAAGGACGGCTCGGTGGATTATACCTCCTGCGGTGAAATCCCCTCGGTGGATGAGGGGCAGGAGATTGTACATTACCATCCGGCTACGGCGTCTTCGGATGGGATGGATATTTATGGGGGAATCTTAGTAGGGAAAAATGGACGCGATCTGGCGAGACTGCGGGGAAAGGGTTTTATTCTGTCTGAGGACAATTGCACTTATACTGCCAGAGTCACGGGAAAAGCGACATATGTCAATGAAATATTAAACGTGGAAGAACAGTTGACGATCGAGGGGGATGTGTCTTATACTACTACCGGGAATGTTCACTTTGTGGGGGATATCTGGATTAAAGGCAATGTGTTGACCGGAATGTCGGTTAAATCAGATAAGGGTTCTATTACTGTAGATGGATATGTAGAGGCTGCCGTGCTGGTGGCAAAGAAGGATGTTGTGTTAAAGAATGGGATGCAGGGAAATGGCCAGGGCAAGGTGGCAACATGTGGTTCTGTATCCGGTAAATTTTTTGAACAGACATTTATTGATTGTGACGGCGATGTGAGCGCGAATGCGATTATGAACTGTCAGATCAATTCGGGACAGGATGTCAAGGTATCCGGTAAATTTGGTGTGATTATCGGCGGGACGATCAGTGCAATCCGTTGTGTGGAATCTATGAGGATCGGCAATATGGCAGAGGTCAAGACGGATATCCGCGTCGGAGTGGCAGAAGATTTGTTCAGCCTTATGACACAGCATGAGAGGGTCCAGAAGAGTCTGCAGGGAGAGGTGGATCAGCTGATGGAGGGACTGAAGAAGATTGATATCCTTCTGGAGGCGGGTGCCGGTTCCAAAGAGGACTTGCAGAAAAAGAAACTTCAGTTGACGAGGGCAAAGATTGAGAAAGACAGCCGGATTAATGAGATGATCAAGAAAAAGCAGGAAACGGCAGAACTGATGACAAAGGCAAATGATGCCAGGGTGACGATCATAAAGAGGGTATATCCTGGTACAACGATTACCGTCAGTGGGAAAAAGGTGGTAATCAAGGAAGAGATTGACAGTGTGGAGTATGCAAGAAGAGGTTCCGGTATTGTTTCTTATGGACTTACATAATTTCCGGACGAATGTACGTACGATAGACAGTGTGTCGAAGAATGCGGCAGAAATAGTTTGATGATTATCAGGAGGTAGTGTAAGATGGACTTTGAAGCAGAGTTAAAGAAATTCCAGCCCAGTCTGGACATTGAACAGGCGGAGGATGCGATATACGGGAACAGTACAACCGATGTGATGGATTTGCTGCAGAGCATACTGGCGGATTCGGATGTAATTAATCAACAGACAGAATAAGATGGAAAGGGCATGGTTGTTATCATGAATTGTCCAAGATGTAATGCACAACTATCATTTCAACAGAACAGATGTAAGAATTGCGGGCAGGATCTGCGGAATTACCGTCGTGTTCTCAGTGCATCGAATATTTGTTATAATCAGGGACTGGCACAGGCAAAGGTCAGGGATCTGTCAGGAGCCGAGACATCGCTGAGGCGCAGTCTGAAGTTTAATAAATTGAATACAGATGCAAGAAATCTGTTGGGGTTGATTTATTATGAAGAGGGAGAGATTGTAGCGGCGCTGAGTGAGTGGGTGATCAGCAAACATTTTCAGGATGCGGATAATGAGGCGGATCGTTATATCCAGATGGTGCAGTCCAATCCGAATAAGCTGGAGAATCATAGCCAGACCGTGAAGAAATTTAATCTGGCGCTGTCATCGGCGAAAAATGGTGATGATGATATGGCTGTGATCCAGCTGAAAAAGGTGGTAGCCATGAATCCCAAGTTTGTGCGTGCGCACCAGCTTTTAGCATTGTTGTATATGCGCAGCGGCAAAAGGGAGAACCGCGTAAAGGCCTATCGGCTTATGAAGAGTGCCAGTCAGGTAGATGTGACGAATACGACGACACTTCGTTATCTGCAAGAGCTTTCAGATGTTCATACAAAAGGGGAGGACGCGCCGGTTAAGGTGCAGGAGAGGCGTGATCCAGGTGTGAGAAAGACACTGCCCCGTGTGGATGATACTGCGTATCAGCCGATTACGCTGTACAAAGAGGAAAAACCGTCGGTACTGCCTTTTGTGCATGTTTTGCTGGGTGTAATTATAGGGATCGTAGTAATGCAGTTTTTGATCAGCCCGGCGATTCATCAGTATTCTAATAATAAGGAAAATAATGATTTCAAAAAATATAGTCAGGATCTGGCTTCCGGAGAGAGTGATGTCACGAGCCTGAAAAATGAGAATGAAGACCTGAAGGCACAGGTAGATACCCTGACACAGAAAGTGGCAGATCTGCAGGGGGGCGGGCCGACCGATTTGGCGGCAATGCAGGAGATCTATGATAATCTGATCGCGGCGATGCAGTACAACATGTCGGACGAGCCGTTGTCAGCCGCCCGTGCACTCAATAAGGTCAAAGAGGACAGCCTGGAGGATCAAAAGACATTAAAACTATACAAAAGGCTGAAAAAGGAGACATTTCCGGCTGCTTCTGTTTATTATTTTGAGCAGGGAAGAGACTGTTACAACGGAGAAAACGATTACGTCGGGAAAAAGGATTATGACAAGGCAATCAAGCTGTTAAACAAAGCCCTGAAATATGATGCAGATAACACGGATGCTATGTATTTCCTGGGACGCTGTTATCAGCAGAAGGCACAGCAGGAGAATGATTCCGCTCAGAATGAGACGGCGAAGGAGTACTATAATCAGATTGTTAACGATTATCCGGATTCGGAGCGGGTGAATGATGCCAGCAGCCGTCTGCGGGAATTGGGAGAATAATAAATCAGGATGAAATGGCAGAAAACCTGTCAGAGAATACACTTGTATCACTCTGGCAGGTTTTTTCTATTACCTAATTGGTGAAAGGGAGGTAGTCTATGCAGCAAGCGGAAAAGGGCATGATTCATTATGAGATCCGGAGGAATTGTCTGATTGTCTATGTGACGCAGGAATTGGATCATCATGCGGTCACGTTTATGAGGGAGCAGTCAGACAAGCTGATCGATGCAGGAAATGTACGTCACATTATTTTTGATTTTCAGGATGTGGATTTTATGGACAGCTCAGGGATTGGTTTGATTATGGGGCGTTATAAGCGGGTGATGTTCCGGGGAGGAAGGGCAGCAGTGTCACACGTCGGAGAAGAGGTCGAGAGGATCTTTCGGCTGTCGGGCCTGTATAAGATCATTGAAAAATATACAACTCCAGAGGAGGCAGTACAGGGATTAAATAATAAAACGAAAGGGTGTAAGGATGAAATTAATTATTGAGAGCAATTCGGAGAATGAGGCGTTTGCGAGAACTGTTGTGGCTGCGTACATTACAAGGCTGGATCCGACACTGGAGGAACTGGCAGATGTTAAGACAGCTGTGTCAGAGGCGGTAACAAACAGCATTATCCACGGATATAATGGGAGATCAGGTGACGTGGAAATACTTTGTGAGATTAGAGACAGGGATGTGTACATAGAGGTAATTGATCAGGGGGTGGGAATTGCAGATATTGATAAGGCAATGGAACCCCTGTATACGACAAAGCCGGAATGGGAGCGTTCCGGCATGGGGTTTGCCTTTATGGAGGCCTTTATGGATGAACTGGAGGTATTTTCGGAATTGGGCAAAGGGACCAGGGTCAAATTAAAAAAACATATTGGAAGGGTGACGCCGTAAAGCTGATGCAGGGAAAGGTATGTGCAGATGGACGTAATGGATTTGATCAGGCAAGCACGTGCTGGGGACAGAGATGCCCGAAATCAGGTGGTAGAGGATAATATAGGCCTTGTGTGGAATATTGTAAAAAGGTTCCGGGGAAGGGGATATGATCCGGAGGATTTATTTCAGATCGGGTGTATCGGTCTGATCAAAGCCATCGACCACTTTGATTTGCGGTATGATGTGAAATTCAGTACTTATGCGGTACCAATGATAATGGGCGAAATTAAGCGTTTTCTCAGGGATGACGGAATGATCAAGGTAAGCCGCAGCATCAAGGAAAACGGCTGGCGTGTAAAGCAGGCGGCAGGAAGGCTGGAGCAGGAGCTGGGACGCTCGGCGACCGTGGATGAGATCGCAGCTGTGACGGAGCTGGCGCCGGAGGATATTGCGATTGCCATGGAGGCAAACAGGGAGGTGGAGTCGATCTACCGGCCTGCCTATCAATTAGAGGGCAAGGAGATGTATCTGATCGATCAGGTCGTGGGTGGTCAGGTGCAGGGGGTCGGTTACGTATCCGGTCAGGGTGGAGGAAGCACGCGGGGAGGCGATTTCCCACACGAAGCCGATGCCGAAAAGGAGAGGGTCATTAACCGTGTCCTATTGGAGCAGCTGCTGAAAAAGCTGGAACCAAAGGAGCGCAAACTGATTGAACTGCGGTATTATCAGGATATGACACAGACGGAGGTAGCAAAGGAACTTGGGATCAGCCAGGTGCAGGTCAGTCGTTTGGAAAAAAAGATTTTAAAACGCATGCGCAAGTTTGGGGAATAAAAAAAGATAAAAAGCCTATAATAAACACAAAAGATAAGGGAAAGGCGTGGTAATGGCTTATGAAAGGAAACAAATTTTGGGTGTTGGTCGTTGTCATTGGAATCATGACGGTTACGACTGTATTTTTTGTGACGATGGTGCGTAATGCCCGGACGAGCTATGCAAACGGCAGATTTGTAGAGCTTGAGCTTGATCCGGAAGGGGGGATCTGGTGAAGCAGGAGGTTGTTTATCTGAAATTGGAGCAGAATAATCAGGTCGTCAACCGGAGGATCCTGATTCAGGATGTCGGAGAAATCTACACCCCGGATGCAGAGCTGAAAAAGGAAATCGGCGGCCTGACGCTTTATACCGTGAAGGGGGACAAGAACCAGACGCTGGTTTTTACTTCAATGAAGGTGATTGAGATGATTCAGAAGCAGCGTCCGGAGATTTCTGTGGAGAGCATTGGCGAGACAGATTTTATTGTGGAATATAAGCTTCCGAATAAGCCGAAGAAGGGATGGGAATATGCAAAAGCAGTTCTGTTGATGGTGATCATCTTCTTTGGTGCTGCGTTCACAATTATGACATTCAATGAGGATGTCAGTGTAGCCGGCGTGTTTTCTATGTTTTATGAATTGGTGATGGGGACGAAGGAAGTGCGTGGAAATATTTTGGAAATTTCCTATTGTATTGGAATTGCAATCGGTATTTTGGGATTTTACAATCATTTTTCCGCCAGCAAGGAGCAGGTCGACCCGACACCACTTCATGTGGAAATGCGTAATTATGAGCAGGAGGTCAATCAGGCGGTTATACAGGATGCCTCCAGGAAAGGAACAGTCATTAAATGATATTCAAATGGATTCTATTGGTTTTTATCGGCATATGTGGGGGAGCGGCCGTGGCGGGTGGTGTTTTCGCGTTTCTCTCGGTGCTGCAGCTGGTACCCCGGCTGGCCTTTCGCTTGCGTCTGGCATCGCGCGCCTATAAAATGGAGACCTGTATTTTCCTGGGAGGGATGACAGGGACCATTCTTTCGGTCTTTCATCTTTCTCTGCCGGTGGGAAGTATCGGGCTCTGCATCTTCGGTTTTTTTGCCGGAATCTTTGTAGGCTGTGTGGCAATGGCGTTGGCAGAGACTCTTAAGGTGCTGCCAATCCTCGTGGACCGGGTGAAGTTTCAGAATGGGCTGCCTTACGTCGTCGCCGCGATGGCATTGGGGAAGGCGGCAGGATCTTTTTATCAGTTGTTTTTTCGTTAATAAATGATATGGAGGGGTAATATGGATAAAAACAGTGAGAACCCTGATATCAGGGAGGTTTTACAGGAACAGGACAAGTCAAAACAGAAGGAAAAATATAATGCATACGTCGAAAATATGACGCCGAAATCAAACGGATGGCTCAATTGTGCGAAGGCCTTTCTGGTAGGGGGCAGCATATGCCTGCTGGGTGAGGCTATTAAACAGTTATACCAGTACCTTGGCAATCCCGAAGAGTTATCCGGCCTGTATACGACGCTTACGCTGATCGCATTGAGTATTATACTCACAGGGCTTAATGTCTATCAGAAGCTGGGACAGTTCGGCGGAGCTGGCAGCGTCGTGCCTATCACCGGATTTGCAAATTCTGTTGTGGCGCCGGCGATTGAATTTCAGGCGGAAGGGCAGGTCTTCGGTATCGGATGTAAGATCTTTACGATCGCAGGGCCGGTGATATTGTATGGCATCTTCAGCAGCTGGGTGGTCGGAATTATCTATTGGCTGGGTATCAGCATGGGATGGTTTTAAGTGTGCCTCCTGTCGGGGCGTCCTGCTCCGGCCGGCTGTGTCCGGCTGGATGTAAAAAGGATTTATATGTTGAAAACAGGACGAAAATATGATAGTTTGTTTATAGGACAAATATTTATCAAAACCCAGAAGGAGGTTGCGTGGAATGAATATTTTAGTGACGGGGGGCGCCGGTTATATCGGCAGCCATACTTGTGTGGAACTTCTTGAGGCAGGCTATGGAGTTGTTGTATTGGATAATTTATCAAATTCCAGTGAGAAGTCCCTGGAGAGAGTCAAAGAGATTACGGGAAAAAGTGTAAAATTTTATAAAGGTGATATCCTGGACAGGGAGATCCTGACGGAGATCATGCGCCAGGAGGACATTGGATGCTGTATTCATTTTGCCGGACTGAAGGCGGTAGGAGAGTCCGTGGAGAAGCCGTGGGAGTATTATCAGAATAATATCTCCGGTACACTGACATTAGTCGATGTCATGCGTGAGCATGGCTGTAAGAATATTATCTTTTCTTCTTCTGCGACGGTGTATGGAGACCCGGCACAGATCCCCATTACGGAGGAATGTCCGAAGGGACAGTGTACAAATCCTTATGGCTGGACAAAATCAATGCTGGAGCAGATCCTGATGGATATCCAGAAGGCAGATCAGGAGTGGAATGTGATCCTGCTCCGCTATTTCAATCCGATCGGGGCGCATGCCAGTGGAACGATGGGTGAGAATCCTAATGGAATCCCGAATAACCTGATGCCGTATATCACGCAGGTGGCGGTTGGTAAGCTGGCACAGCTGGGAGTCTTCGGAAATGATTACGATACGCCGGACGGCACAGGTGTGCGTGATTACATCCATGTAGTCGATCTTGCAAAGGGGCATGTCAGCGCGTTGAAAAAGATTGAACAGAAGGAGGGCATCTCCATTTATAATCTTGGAACGGGACAGGGATACAGTGTGCTTGATATTGTGAAGAACTTTGAGGAGGCAAATGATATCAAGATACCGTATGTGATCAAAGAGCGCCGGGCGGGCGATATTGCAACCTGCTATTGTGATCCGTCCAAAGCGGAGCGGGAACTGGGCTGGAAGGCGGAGCTTGGTATCCGCGAGATGTGCAGGGATTCCTGGAACTGGCAGAAGAATAATCCGAACGGATATGATGATTAGTTTGAGCTACATACAGAAATATTGAGAAGTGGATTTCAATTCGAGAAAGACGGGGGACATTTATGAGATATCCGAAGTTTTTAAGAAAGGACGGGACAGTGGGTTTCATTGCCCCGTCCTTTGGCTGCAATATAGAACCATATCATACGGCTTTCCGCCATGCACTTGAGAAATGGCAGCAGATGGGATATCAGGCAGAGCTTGGGCCCAACTGCTTTGAGGGAAGCGGGGTAGGGATCAGTAATACGCCTGAAAAGTGCGGGGCAGAGGTGAATGAGTTTTTTTTGAAAAGAGACTGTGATGTGATCTTATCCTGCGGAGGCGGGGAGCTGATGTGCGAGGTGCTTCCTTTCGTAGACTTTGCAGGCATCGCACAGGCAGAACCGAAATGGTTTATGGGATTTTCAGATAATACGAATCTAACATTTCTGTTGCCGGTACTCTGTGATACGGCTGCGATTTATGGACCATGTGCCCCTGCTTTCGGACAGGAGCCGTGGCATCCTGTCCTGCAGGATGCATGGGGGCTTCTAACCGGTGCGCAGACAAGGGTCAGTGGTTTTCCGCTTTGGGAGAAAGAATCGCTTAAAACAGAAACGAATCCATTGGCATCCTATCATGTGACAGAAGAGAAGCGGCTGATAACGTATCTGCCGGATGGATATGGGGAGGACAGCCTCCGCATGAAGGGGAGAATGATCGGAGGATGTCTTGACTGCCTTGGCACACTGGTGGGCACAGGCTTTGACCGGGTGCAGGAATTTTTAGAGAGATACCGGGAGGATGGATTTATCTGGTTTCTGGAAGCGTGTGATCTGAATCCGATGGGAATCCGGCGGACGATGTGGCAGCTCCGGGAGGCTGGATGGTTTGAACATGTCAACGGTTTTTTGATCGGCCGGCCGCTCTGTTTTGGCGAGGAAATGATGGGACTGGACACGTATCAGGCTGTTTATGAGGTTATAAAAGAGTATCAGGTGCCTGTTATTATGGATGTGGATTTAGGGCATCTGCCGCCCTCCCTTCCGATCATCAGCGGCGGATTGGCAGAGGTGGAATGGCAGGGAGATGAGATTGGCATTCAATATATTTATTGACATATAATATTATATAACATATAATATAGCGTGCAGATATCATTTTCCCGTGTTTTCTATAGTCTTTATGGAAAATTAATAGATTTTTGGTTGAAATTACATAGGGAAAAGTATAAACTGATAGATGTTTTACGTGATAAATTTGATGGAAACATTTCTTTTGATTGTAGAAAAGCTTTGTGACTGTGCGCTGCTTGTCACGAGCCGGGAAATGTACAGCAAAGCAGCGCAGAAAAGAGTAAGAAATGCCAAAATTCAGTGTGAAAAAGCCTTTCGTGGTGCTGGTCGGTGTTATCATCGTTCTGGTGCTGGGATATGTGAGCTTTACTAAGATGACAACGGATTTGCTTCCGAATATGAATTTGCCATATATGATGGTGATCACTACATATCCGGGTGCTTCACCGGAGAAGGTGGAGAAGGAGCTGACAGAGGTCATAGAAGGAGGAGTGGCTACTGTCAACGGTGTGAAAAATGTTACGAGCAGTTCCAGCGAAAATTACAGTATGATTACGCTGGAATTTGAGGATGACACCAATATGGACAGCGCCATGGTGAAGGTGTCCTCTGCCGTAAATCAGCTGGAGCTGCCGGAAAATGTTAATAATCCTATGATCATGGAGATCTCCATGGATATGATGGCGACGATGATGGTCAGCGTTGATTATGATGGTAAGGACAGCGTTGAGTTGACAAAATATGTGGAGGACAATATCATCCCGGAGCTGGAACGACAGGACGGTGTGGCCAGTGTACAGGGCTCCGGCCTTGTGGTCAAATCAGTAGAGGTGGCTCTTGATCAGGATAAGATCGACAAAATTAATGAGAAGGTGCTGGAGAAGACAGACAGTACACTTAAGGATGCCAAAAAGAAGATCGAGGATGCCCAGGAGAAGCTGGAGGATGGCAAGAAGAAGCTGAGCGATCAGAAGGATGAGCTGAGCAGCCAGCAGGAGGATAAGAGCAGTGAGCTTGCCAAATTCAGCAAGATGATGAATCAGGCTATGGCGAACAAAGAGGCTTATGCTTCGCAGGTGACGAGTCTCAAGGCAAGCCAGGCAGCGTTAGAGGCAGAGAAAAAGGCATATAAGAAAAACAAGATAGAGAAGACCTATCAGCAGATGAACCAGAGCTTCGCGGCTGTCCGTGAGAATCTCTCCAGCGGCGAGGGTTATCAGGCGATCTATAATCAGATTTACAATCAGGTACTGATCGCTGCGGTTCAGTCAGCGATGGACCAGGCGGGAATGAAGGTGACGGTAACGGCAGAGAATGTGCAGCAGCTGCTGTCACAGTTGGGAAATGCCGCAGAGACCGTGAAGGCAGAGAGTGCTAAAGCGGCGGAAGCTGCTACGAAGGAGCAGGTAGAGAAGCAGTTGGCGGCGCTGCCGGCCGACGTAAAGGATGCGCTGGATCATCCGGAGAAGCTGGAGGCATTTCGGGAAATGCTGAAAAGCCAGGGACAGTCACAGGCAGCAGAGCAGATGACGAAGAAGAATCTGCAATCGCTCTATGACATTGTGAATACACGAATTCCACATATTGATACAGCACTTGCAAACTTAAAGATAGAGATCGCTACGGCAGAGGCTGTGCTGAAAAATGTGGAAAAATCTATAAAAAAGGCAGAAGACCAGTATGAGAAGGTAGAGGCTGGGAAAATCACGGCCGCAGCGGCATTTGGGTCGGCCAATGCGCAGATCTCCTCGGCTGAGTCTGCACTCAAATCAAGTGAGAAGGAGCTGGAATCTGCGCGTAAGTCGTATGAAAAGTCGCGCAAGGAGGCACTCAAACATGCCAATCTGGACCAGCTTCTGACAAAGGACGCTCTCTCTGGTATTCTGACGGCAGAAAACTTTGCTATGCCTGCCGGTTATATCAGTGATGATGGTGTGCAATTCCTGATCAAGGTTGGAGACGAATATGCCGATCTTAAGGAACTGAAAAATACGCTGCTGACGCATATGAAAGATGTGGGGAATGTCCGCCTGAAGGATGTTGCCAATATTACGATTATTGATAATTCCGCAGACTCCTATGCCAAGGTAAATGGAAATGATGCGGTCATTCTGAGTATATCCAAGTCGAGTACGGCGGGGACATCTACCGTCTCCAAAGACTGTAATAAGACGATCGAGAGGCTGCAGAAGGAGACGGAGGGGCTTCATTTCAATAATCTGATGGATCAGGGAGATTACATAGAGCTGATTATTAATTCCGTTCTCTCAAATCTCATTTGGGGAGCAGTGCTGGCAATCCTCGTGCTGATTATATTCCTGAAGGATATCCGGCCGACGGTAGTGGTTGCTTTCAGTATTCCTTTAAGTGTGCTGTTTGCTGTGGTACTGATGTACTTTACAGATATCACGATGAACATGATTTCGCTGTCAGGCCTTGCGCTGGGTGTAGGTATGCTGGTGGATAACTCTATCGTCGTGATTGAGAATATATACCGTCTGCGCAATCAGGGAATGTCAGCGGCCAGAGCGGCTGTCATGGGTGCAAATCAGGTGGCGGGAGCGATCTTCTCCTCCACACTCACAACGATCTGTGTATTTCTGCCGATTGTATTTACGGACGGATTGACACGTCAGATGATGCAGGATATGTGCCTGACGATTGCATACAGCTTGTCAGCCAGTCTGGTGGTAGCGTTGACAGTTGTTCCGAGTATGGGGGCGACGCTCCTGAAAAAGGATAAGGAACGGAAACATAATTGGTTTCAGGCTCTTATCAATGCCTATGAGAAGGCGGCGAAGTTTAATCTTGCCCATAAACGGGTTACGATTCTGGTGTCAATTGTGCTGCTGATCTTCTGTATTTGGCAGGTGACACGGATGGGAATTGTGATCATGCCAAGCATGGGCAGTGACCAGATGTCGATGAGTGTCATGATGCCAAAGGAGAATACATCGGAAGAAGATTATGAGATGGCGGATCAGATCATCAGCACGGTATCCGAAATCGAGGGAGTGGATAAGGTCGGCGGTGTTATGACGCAGACTGCGTCGATCGGTACGACATCTGATAAGGATTATTCATTCATGCTTCTTTTAAAAGAGGATTATGCCAAGAAGAATACCGAGATTGCCAAGCAGATCGAACAGGAGTTGGAGAAGATGGAACTGGAGGATTATACCGTTCTGGAATCCAACATGGATATGTCGAGCATGCTGGGGAGTGGATTGGCATTAAATATCACGGGTAAGGATAATGATAAACTTATCAAGATCAGTGAGGACGTCATGAAACTCGTGGGAGAGATCAAGGGCTTTACGGAGATCTCCAATGGCCAGGAGGAAGGCGATGAGGAGGTCATTGTCACGGTTGACAAGGACGAGGCAATGAAGTGCGGCCTGACAGTAGCACAGGTGTATCAGGAGCTTTCTGCGGCATTGACAACAGAAAAGAAAGCAACACAGATCACGATTGATGAGGACATTTTTGAAGTCAACATTGTAGATGAGCGGGATGAGTTGGATACGGATTCCCTGGAGGATTACGAATTTACAACGACAAAGATGAATGACAAGGGAAAAGAGGTAGAAAAGACATATAAGTTGAGCCGTTTTGCCAAGATTACAAGAGGTAAGGGGGTAACAAGCCTGCAGAGAGACAATCTGGTACATTACATCACGGTGTCTGCTGCAGTAGAGGAAGGGTATAATACAGCGCTTCTCAGCCGTGACCTGCAAAAGAAGCTCGACAAGTATGAACTGCCGGATGGATATGATATCGATATGGGAGGAGAGACGGAATCTGTCGAGGAGATGGTCAAGAACATGGCATTGATGATCTTGTTAGCGATTATCTTTATTTACCTGATCATGGTTGCGCAGTTCCAGAGCCTTCTGTCACCGTTTATCGTAATCTTTACGATTCCACTGGCATTTACGGGAGGACTGCTGGCGCTTCTCATCTCCAGACAGGAGATTTCTATGATGGCGTTAATGGGATTCCTCGTACTGTCTGGTGTCGTGGTTAATAATGGTATTGTATTTGTGGACTATGCAAACCAGCTGCGTCTCGGCGGCATGGATAAAAAGGAGGCGCTGATCGAGACAGGAAAGACGCGTATGCGGCCGATCCTTATGACGGCGTTGACGACGATCCTTGCCATGAGTACGATGGCTTTTAACCAGGATTCCGCGGCAGATATGTCGAGAGGTATGGCGATCGTCACAATCGGCGGTTTGGCATATGCTACGTTGATGACACTGTTCATTGTGCCGGCGTTGTATGACATTTTCTACCGAAGACAGCTCAAGGCGGTTGATTTAGGAGATGAGGAGACGCTGCATGACAAAGAGATTTAAATAAATAAAGATTTAAGGACAGGGCAAAACAAAGGTTTTGCCCTGTGTATTACTGTATAGGAAAGTTTGTTACAACGTAAAGGAATGAGAGAGATGGAGAAGAGGATAAGGCTGCCAAAGAGTGTTTTGCATATTATTTCGGTTTTAGAACAGGAAGGATATGAGGCTTTTGCGGTAGGGGGATGTGTTCGGGACAGTCTGCTTGGAAGGAAACCGGAGGACTGGGATATCACGACATCTGCGACACCGATTGAGGTTAAAAGATGTTTTAAGAGAACGATAGATACAGGGATACAGCACGGAACGGTGACGGTGTTGATGGACGGTGCAGGATATGAGGTTACGACATATCGTATTGATGGAGAGTACAAAGATGGACGCCATCCGAAAGAGGTCTCCTTTACGGGGAATCTCCGGCTGGATCTGGAACGGCGGGATTTTACGATAAATGCTATGGCATATAACGAGACTGTAGGTTTGATAGATGAGTTTGACGGGATTGGTGATCTGAAACGGGGAGTGATTCGCTGCGTGGGGGATGCCGGACAGCGTTTTGATGAGGATTCGCTGAGGATGCTGCGTGCTGTCCGATTTTCCGGCCAGCTGGATTTCGACGTGGAGGAGAGCACGAGACAGGCGATTGTGGAGCGTGCGGCGCAGCTGCAGAGGATCAGCGCAGAGAGAATCCGTGTTGAGATGACAAAACTTTTGATGGCCGGGCGGGCTGATCGCTTTCGGGAAGTATATGAGACGGGCATGACGGCTGTCTTTCTGCCCGAGTTTGATGATATGATGCGCTGTGAACAGCATAATCCGCATCACTGTTATACGGTTGGAGAGCATTCGATTGTCAGCGTGTGCGTGGTAAACACTTTTTTTAAGATGGCAGAAGCACAGATGGACACTGTATTCGAGGAGAAAGGGCTTTCCCTGTTGTCAGGCTATGTAAGACAAAAGATTGTACAGATCTGCCGGGGACTTTCGGAGAAACAGCACAGGATACTGGTTGTGACGATGCTGCTTCATGATGTGGCAAAGCCGTCTGTCAGGGTGACGGACGAGGAGGGGGTCGATCATTTTCATGGCCATCCGGAGCAGGGGGAGCATATGGCCAGACGCATCCTTAAGCGGCTGACATTTGATAATGAGACGATAGATACCGTCGGGCATTTGATCCGCTATCATGATTACCGCATGGAGCCGAAGGCGAAATATGTACGCCGTGGTGCGTCACGGATTGGCAGGGAGAGAATGTGGATGATTTTTCTGGTACAGTATGCTGATGCACTGGCACAGAGCACAGAGATGCTTCCTCCGAAGCTTGAGAGGCTGGAACAGGACATGAGGCTGTATGAGCAGATGGAGGCAGAGGGACAGGCTCTTTCCATCCGGGATCTGGCGGTGAACGGAAATGATCTGATTCGCGAGGGGGTCAGTCCGGGGCCTGCCATGGGAGAAATACTTCAACAGCTTTTAGAGCTTGTGCTGGAGGAACCGGAGCGGAATGTAAGGGAAACGCTATTAGAAGAAATGCACAAAATTATAGATTAGACTTGTAAGAATACACCAAATACGATAAAATTATGTGGTATTAGATTAAAGTTAAAGGGCATGGATGCCTTTCTCTGTTTTGAACATAAGAGGTATCACAGGAAAGATAGATGGAGGATTATAATGGATTTAGACGTGCGTTTTCATAAAATGTCAAAAATGATGAAAACACAGTTGTATTTAGACAATTTGACGACAATATTTGATCCGCAGGCCCTTTTTGCCGATGGGACAAAATTTTACCGTTTTCCTACGGAGCCGGAGGAGTATCAGAGTGTGCGGCTGAGATTTCGCAGTGCCAGGGAAAATCTTGATGCTGTAATCCTGATTTTTGAGAACCAGCGTATTGAGATGACAAAGATTTTTAATGACCGTCTGTTTGATTATTATGAAGCGACGGTGCAGCTGGAGGATAAGCAGGTTTTCTATTATTTTGAGGTACACTGCGGCCAGATGGTGTGCTATTACAATAACGTAGGGCTGTGCAATACGGTAGAGGAATATTATAATTTCACGATGACACCTGGGTTTCATACGCCGGATTGGGCAAAGGGAGCTATTTTTTATCAGATCTATGTGGATCGGTTCTTTAATGGTGACAGCAGCAACGATGTCGAAGATAACGAATATATCTATATTGGGGAGGGCACCAGCAAGGTGCAGGACTGGAATAAATATCCTGCGGCGATGGGAGTCCGTGAGTTTTATGGAGGAGATATTGCCGGTGTAATGCAGAAATTAGACTATCTGCAGGATCTTGGTGTAGAGGTGATCTATTTCAATCCCATCTTTGTCTCCCCATCGAATCATAAGTACGATATTCAGGATTACGATTACATTGATCCGCATTTGGGGCGCATTGTCAAGGATGAGGGAGAACTTCTACAGAGGGATGAGAACGGTAATTGGAAAGCAAACGACAGGTATCCCAATAAAAGCGCTTCGCGTTATGTATGCCGTGTGACAGATAAGGAAAATCTGGAGGCGACGAATGCGCTTTTTGCAGAATTTGTGGAGGAGGTACACCGAAGAGGGATGAAGGTGATCCTCGATGGCGTATTTAATCATTGTGGCTCCTTCAATAAATGGCTGGACAGAGAATGCATCTATGAGGAGGCTGAGGGCTACGAGAAGGGAGCTTATATCTCGGGTGACAGTCCATATAATACATTCTTTAAATTCCGGGAGCATCAATGGCCGTATAATCCGCATTATGACGGCTGGTGGGGGCATGATACCCTCCCCAAACTTAATTATGAGGAATCTCCCGCATTGTTTGATTATATTATGCACATTGCCCGTAAATGGGTGTCACCGCCATATAATGTGGATGGTTGGCGTCTCGATGTGGCGGCAGATCTTGGTCAGTCCGGCGAGTATAATCATTATTTCTGGAAGGAATTCCGAAGAAATGTCCATGAGGCTAATCCGAATGCAATCATATTGGCGGAGCACTATGGCGATCCTACAGAATGGCTGCGCGGAGATGAATGGGATACGGTGATGAACTACGACGCTTTTATGGAGCCGCTGACCTGGTTTTTGACCGGTATGGAGAAGCACAGCGACGAGTATCGTCAGGATATGCTGGGTAATCCGGACGCCTTTTTTGGATCAATGCGCCATTATATGACGAGATTTCATACACAGTCCTTACAGGTGGCGATGAATGAGCTTTCGAACCATGACCATTCCCGTTTTCTGACCAGGACGAATCGTAAGGTGGGCCGTACGTCGTCTCTGGGACCGGATGCCGCCAATGAAAATATCGACATGTCTGTCATGCGTCTGGCTGTGATGGTGCAGATGACATGGCCCGGAGCGCCTACAATTTATTATGGAGACGAGGCAGGGGTGTGTGGCTGGACGGATCCCGATAACCGGCGGACTTATCCGTGGGGACATGAGAATAAGGAACTACTGGAATACCACAAGGAGATCATTCGTATCCATAAGGATTATCAGGCGTTTAAGACGGGATCAATCCTATTTCTCCATGGACAGTATCAGTTTATCAGCTATGGACGTTTCGATGAGAAGGATAAGATTGTCGTAGCGATCAACAGTTCAGACCAACCGATTTCTGTAGATATTCCGGTGTGGCGACTCGGCCTGACGGAGGAAACGCGCATGGCTCGTTTGTTAAATACCAGCCGGGAGGGATACTCAATGGAGACAGCAAATTATATTCTGGAGCACGGTTGTCTCCATCTGGATTGTCCGCCCCAGTACGGTGTGATCATAAAGAATTTTAATTAGACATCATAGAATGCAGTTTTTCGGATAAAAAGGAAGAGAAAAGTGTGGAATTGGCAGAAGCGAAATAGAAGAAACATAGTGATAGGGATCATGGCTGTGGCTGTCCTGTTGATCTTTTCGAATTTCAGACGGGAGACACTGGGACAGACGAAAGAAGTGATTCAGGAGAGGGAGGCAGCCTCATTCGAATCTCTGGAAGGAGAGGCACGAGAGAAAGCAATGTCGGAGGGCGAGATGCAGGATGCTGCCTCGTCAGAGTCTTCGGAGGGAGAGGCGTCGGAAAATGCTTCGCAGGATGCGTCAGAAGACGATGTGCAGAAAGATGATGCTCAGGATGCGTCAGAAGACAATGCGCAGGAAGATACTTCACAGGACATTGTGCTGGGTTTTGCCGGGGATCTGTGCCTTGATGAGAGCAGTCTTGTGATGAAGCATATGCGGAAAAAAGGGAAGGGGATTGCAGGATGTATTGATCCCCGTCTGATTCAGATTATGCAGAGTAACGACTATACTGTGATTAATAATGAATTTGCATTTAGTAACCGTGGACGGCCGATGAAGGGAAAGATGTATACCTTCCGCGCACCGGTACGCAATACGCGGATATTGCATAAATTAGGTGTAGATGCAGTCTCTCTGGCAAATAATCATGTCTATGATTATGGGAGGACTGCTTTTTTCGATACCCTCCGTGCGTTGAAGAAGGCAAAGATTGCCTATGCTGGCGGAGGGAAGAACGGGGCAGAGGCAAGGAAACCTGTCTATTTTAAATGTCGAGGCAAAAAGATTGCCGTCGTGGCGGCGACGCGTGCAGAGAAATATATTATGACGCCGGAGGCGGGAAAGAATACGCCGGGAGTATTTCGGACTTATGATGACAGGGGATATGTCCGTGCGATCCGCCGTGCAAAGAGAAAGGCAGATGTGGTGATTGCCTTTGTCCACTGGGGAACGGAGTATAGTACACAGTTGGAGAAGGCACAGAAGCAGCAGGCAAGGGATTATATTGATGCCGGAGCGGATGTCGTCGTGGGTGCACATACCCACTGTCTGCAGGGGATTGGGTATTACAAGAAAAAGCCGATCTTTTACAGCCTTGGGAACTTTTGGTTTAATGAGAAGAGACTTTATACGACACTGCTGCAGTTGACGATCCGGCAGGACGGAAGCGTGAAAGCGTGTATGTTGCCATGTTTGCAGTCAAAGAAGGAGACGCGTCTGTTGACAGGGAAGAAGCAGGTGCGGAAATTTGTGAAACATGTTAACCGGATCTCGACGAATGGGAGGCTGGATAAGCAGGGAAATTGTTTTCAGCGCTCATAGAAAAGAGATGGTGCAGCAGATTTTGGAATGTTATATTTGGGAATTTGATCATATGGGTGCAGCAGTCCGGGCCAGATATGGAGAGGCTTTGGACCAAATGCCCTGATCTGGTGTCTTACAGGGGAACTGCTACAGAATGGAGAAAGTAATGGGAGAGAAGGGAAAGGTAGTAATTGGATTGTCCGGCGGTGTTGATTCATCGGTGGCGGCCTATCTGTTGCAGCAGCAGGGCTATGAGGTCATCGGTGTGACGGTACAGACATGGAGGCAGAGTGTTTCGGCAGGGGATGTGTGTGATGTCCCTGATGATGTGAAGGATGCAGAAAGGGTGGCAGGAATGCTGGGGATTCCTCACTATGTCATCGATTTTTCAGAGGAATTTCGGAACGAGGTCATTGATTATTTTATCAGGGAATACCGTAGCGGGCGGACGCCAAACCCCTGTGTTGTGTGTAACAGAAGGGTCAAATGGGAGGCGCTGCTGCGGCGCAGTATG
>CAYYGS010000015.1:0-19467 GCA_964471335.1 uncultured Jutongia sp. | reverse complement strand
GGGCAAATTCCCGGTCAAATACTTCCTCCTGCATCATATAAATATTATTCCTGATATAATAGCACACCTCTTCTATGGAAAATACCCTCGTCATCGTCATAGGAAAAAGATATGGATTTTCCGCCAGTTTCCCACTGCACCTTATTAACTTTCCCATCCTTCACCTTCTCTCTTCCAAATATGCAGCTCTACTGCCGCAAAATGTACTCATTTCTACAGGGATATATATTTCTCCCAGATTCGATTGCTGGAAGGACAAAAGTCTCCAAAACCATTATCCTTTAATGTCACAATGCAATGGGAGGCATCTGCAAACCGGAGACGAACCGTAAATCTTGTCATCCTGTCAGGCCTGTCACGAAAACCTTCCAGCGAGAGCAAATGCACCTTTGTTTCATGCCGCAGCACATCCTGTGCCGTCAACTGAATCTCCTCCTCACTGTCAGGGATGAGGTCAACACTCACATCGATTTCCTTCCATGGCGTCCCGGCTCTGACCAGTGTCATTTCCTGCACCTTAGCATCCCAATATAACCGGATCGAGATTGTATTATAGACCATCTCCTCATCCAGAAAAAGATATTCTCCTTTTTCGCCAAGCCCGGAAAACTCCCTGGCCGCATAGCAGGCTCCTTTTGTAAATAGATTGCTTCCGCGAAAGACTCTGCGCCCCGTGCATAACTGCTTCAATGCATTGTCTGCCCACGGCCCCTGAAATCCCTCCCCCGTCACATACACCGTCGTAACCATCTGTTTGTGCATTTGTGTGTTCGCCAGATTCACGAAGGCATACTCAATCTTAAAACTGCTGTCATGCTCCATCATATCCCAATTAAGAGTCTCACTCAGATCAGTACGCTCCACCCCTACCACATAAGGAATCGTCCTCCGGTCAATATGGATCTGGGAGTAAAACAACCCCTCCGGCCCAAATTCAAAGAGCGCCACATCATTCATCCATAGCTCCTTCTTCTGGCTCAGGGCATAATACATATAGCTCTGTGTGTGGTGCTGGAGCACCAGGCGTTCCTGTCCGATGCCAATCTTTTGCATGGCCTCTGTCACGGCCTTCTGCAAATGCTCGTTTTTCTCCGGCACCGTCACCACCAGCTTATTAATTTTTTCGTTGGGGTAATACTCCTTCAGACAACTCAGCAGCTTTACAAAAAAGCGCGACAGGGCATCCACAGGAGACAGTTCGCGCTCCCCCTCCCTCACAGGTTCACCATTGGAGATCTGTTTGATCATATGACAAAAAAGCACAGCATTTCCCCGGTCTGCCTCCATCATGGCCTCGGTCCCAAAAGACCAATCGCCCCGCTGCGGATTGTAGCCCAGCACTGTAGGACATTCGTATTCCCTCTCTCTTCCAATCAGCCGTCCCACCGGCACGACATCCTGTTGATCCGGCAGACAACAGGATAACTGCGTAATATCATCACACAGATCCATTCCCACCATTAATCTTCTGTCCTCTGTCATTTTCTCCTCATTTCCCTGTGCCAGCCCCTGTTTCTTCCGGAACTCTGTTCCTCATCCAATCACGCCGCTTCCGCGGCGCAATCACTTATAAAGGCTTCAGTAATTGCCGCGCCGTCTGCTCCTTCTCCACATAGCGCATCATCTCTTCCGTAAGTTCCCTTGTCTGCCCTCTTTGCTCCTGCAAGAGCATATAATTCAACATATGATACCGGCTGCTCTTCTCCATCCCGGACGTTCTGTCCCGATAGCCCGTCTGCATCATATCTCCAACCTTCTCCGAACCGTCGGGTGCCGTCTCCAGAATACGGTACTCCGCCACCTCGTCCTGAAAGAGCACAAAACTCTTCACACGAATCCCCTCAAATACATCCACCATATTTTCTGTGACAAATTCTCCCTTGTCTCCATCCGATAGAATACGATACTGTACCTTAACGGTGCTCGCGGGATCTGTAATATATTCTATATACTGTTCCTTCAATACAAAATCAGGAACAGACACTCTCCCTACAAAGTCCTGGTAAAACGGCAGCACCACATTTTTCTCACACAGCTGGTGAATATTGTAATCAGTAAAGATCGTCTCCTCTCCCGTCAGCTGCACCTTTTCGCTCAGATGGTGAAGCATCGCCAAAAGACATGGCCTGTTTTCCTCCACACGAACATCTTTGTAAAAATAATCAAAAATCTGCTCCGGCAGCGGCTGGCGGCGAACCATGTAGAGATACGCCTGCATTTTGAGAAAGGCACGCATCAGCTTCTTATTAAAGCCTCCGTCATAATACTCATAAAACACCTCATACACCTCAGGATGCATTTCACCGGTAAAAACAACTTGTGCCAGAAGACGCTCCTCAAGATCCATGACATCGATCCCGTGCCTCTTCGCTGCCCGGCGGATCCGCAGCAGCTCTGTAACAGTCCCGGAATAGGAATCGCATAAGTATTGCAGCATGATATCATTCACGCTTCCCTTGTCTAATATATTCCATGCAAGCTTCACAAGCTGCGGCCGTTCCTGCGACACAGGTGACTCAACTGCATGACGAAAGGCATCGCCGGCCAGCGAGAGCAGACAGCCGCCATCAAACTGGTCATAGCCGTATTCCATAATGCCCTCCATGCCTTTGTCACTGCAGTGGCGGATCGCACAATATTCAATAAAGAGAGGACGGTCTGACCGATCTACCTCGGACCATTCCAAATGATGCAGCTGATAATCTAATAGCTCCCCTTCAAAATGCTCAAAATAGAAACGGACAAGAGAAGCCAGCACCTTTTTCCTCTTTCTGTCACACAGCCCGCGGATTCCCATCACACGCTTGCGAAGTTCTATTGCCTCATCCCCTGTCAGATCATTCTTCATCGCCTGCTCATACAGATAGAGTAAAATTCCCTCATGATCCCCTGTCTGCTCCAGACATCTTTCTGCCAGATTCTCTACAGGCAAATACGGATGAACCGTATATCCGATCGAATGCAGATAACGGTTTCCCCCGGCATCCACCAGGAAGATCTGTGCCCCGGACGTATAGACAGATACTGAGGCTCTTCCTCGCAGGAAGTGTACCATCTCTTCTCTCTCGAGCTCCGGATGGTGCACCACCACACCGACGATGCCCGGACAATCACACTGTATCTCCCTCTGAAACATGACCTCCGGCATCTTCCGCGCAACCGTCGGCTCCCATTCCCCCTGCACAAAAAATTCCCGGTACAGGACAGCGAGATTTCTGTCAATCCTTCCTTTCTCCAGCTGCATGACAGCATACTCCCGCATCACCTGATAATAGCTCTCATACGACTCCCTGTCTGACTGCTTATGATAGATGACATAAGCAAAGAGAAAAGATTTTCTCTGCTCATTTAAGTGATTGTGATAACGGAAATAATACAGAACCTTCTCCGGCACGCGTGGCTGCGTCTCATCCTCTTCCGGCAAGGCACTGCCTCCGCACAGATCCTCCAATGCACAAATATAATATTCATACAGGTCTGTCAGTTTCAGATTCCTCGCGATCCCAAGCTCATACCACTTCCACTCGTCTGCCGACGCCTTTCTGCCGCGCATCAGCATCTGGCAGATCACGGACAGCGTCTCATCGGACGGCTTTCCCTGATAAATCCGGTACAAATCCTCCAGGAAAAGCGGCGAAAACCGCTTCTGCCTCCCCATCAGATAGACATACCGAAAACGAAGCTCCGCATTCAGCAGGTTTCGGCGACATCCCCAGTGGAGACACTGCTCCGTAATGGCATCCAGATCCGGAAGGCTCCGGGGATTTGCATTAAACAAAAGACACATTTCCAAATAGAGCAACGGGCTCTTACAGCCATGGCGAAACTGCTCCATCATCGCCTCCTGCTTCTCCCTCGCATTCTGGTACTTGTCATCCAACTGCATCAGAAACCAAAGGACGAGCCAGTGATTCTCCTGCGTCTGATAGCATTCCCGAATCCGGCGGACTGACTCATCGCGAACCGCCTCCTTCTGCTGCCACATGGCATTGAGATAATAATAAGCGCAATAACATAACGGCTGGCTCTCCTGTAGATCAGAAAGCTCATTCTCCAGCTGCGCAAGTTCCAATCCCACTGTCTCTTCCAGATGATTCAGCAGCGCCAGATGGATGCGGAATATTCTGGAAATCCAGCTATACCTGCTCCCTTCTCCCGAAAACTGATCCATGCTGCACACAAGGCGTTCCACAGCATTACAATACGACTTTTTATTCTGCTGCCTCGCACGAAAACGGAGGAAATTATCATAGAGCAGCATCGCATCCTGCTGCTCCCTCCATCTGCGTTCCCGCTCCTGTGAACCATCCTCCTCTTTGTAGAGCGTGACAGGCACTGTGACCGTCTGCCACGGCCCGACAATCCTGATTGTACCGCTGCCACGCGTCCCCCGGATCAACTCCGGATGAAGGACAAATTCCAATTCATAGCTGTCCCCGACAAAGTCCGACGTCTGCATCCCGGTGTGTTCCAGCCGGATAAATTCTGCATCCGCCATGACCTCAAATCTGCAGTATCCCCATGTATTCTTGCGGATCACCAGTTTATCCTGAAATGTCTCACGGCATCCGTCATATTCCAGTTCTTCCCTGTCCAGAGAGAGCCGGATCGGCGTCTTGCGTTTTGTCTCCAGCAGGAATTCCTCCATTGCCATCCCCGGATTCTTCCCTCTGACCAGCCCACAGTACAGCTCGGAATACGTTCCATCCTCCCCCAGCACGACATTCTGAAAATGAGGGTCTGCAAATAACCGTGCCGCCTCGCCGACATTTTCCTGTGCCAGGCTTACAAATTCATCCAGCGTCTGCACCTGTCCCACCGATGCATGGCAGGACGGCGCCACAATCTGCACATCAAACGGCAGCAGAACTGTTCCACAGTCTGATATAATACGGATATCTCCGGAGACCGTCTCCCCCGGGAGAAAATGAACCGCACGGAACGTAAAAGAAATCTCATTGTCGCACCCCTGAAATGCCGAATCTGCAATCTCCATAAAATGCATATTGGTGCAGACTATGCCTTTCATCTCCCGCCCGGCTTCATTTGCCACACGAAAGCTGCCAGAAAAAATCTCTCCCGCTGCAACCTTGATCTGTAGCTGCTCCGGCTGTAACATCGGTTCTGGTGTATGGTATTCAAATATTCCCTTCGCAATCTGGTTTATTTTCTCTTTCATGTAGAACCCCGTTCTCTCAGGCAGTTATCTTGCCTTAAAATACTTTTTAAAGGTGATAACAAACAGTAAAGCCGACAGCAACGTCGCAACATAGTCTGTTACAGGCTGTGACATGGCTGACATTCTGGCTGTGTGAAATATATGGCTGAAAATCGCAAGGATCGGAAAATATACTAAACCCTGTCTGCTGATGGACAGAATCAGAGAGGGAAGTGCTGCTCCCGTAGACTGGATCGCATTAATAAATACAAACAGGATTCCAAGCACCGGCCCTGAAATGATATAAATTCTCGCAAACTGCATACCGTAATCAAATGCACGGGGATCATCTAAAAATGCACGAACAAGAGGGGCAGCGCCGCAATAACAGATCACAGTCATCACGAGACTCATGCAAAATGCCAGTCCCAGTGAAAATTTCAGCACAGCAATATAGCGTCCGCGGTTTCCTGCACCGAAGCAATATCCTAAAAGCGGCTGAATGCCTGTGCCCACTCCGATCAGGAGCATTACAACGATCATATTGACCTTCATCGCCACGCCAAGCCCCGCCACCGCCATATCTCCATAGCCTGCCATGACATTATTGATGACAATATTCGAGATACTCATCAGCATACTATTGAGCGACGCCGGGATACCGATCGCCATAACTCCTCCGGGTATTCCGCTTCCCAACGTATAATCACGGAGATGAATCGACAGCATCGACCTCTTAGACACCAGATGGTTAATATAAAAAACTGCAGAAAAAATATTTCCCAGCACAGTGGCTGCCGCCGCACCTGCCACATTCCAGCCCAACAGCAGAATAGCAACGGGGTCCAGCACGACGTTGATCAGATTACCGATGATCATACCAGCCATCGCTACCTTGGGCGCACCCTCGGCACGTATGATATTACTGAAAATATTGCTGACGATCAGGAAGGGGATCCCCACTGCCACGATCCGAAGATATTGACTGGCATAACCAATCGTCTCTTTGCTTGCGCCGACAGACCAGCTTACCGGCTCTGCAAAGATCCACATCAGCACCATGGAAATTATACCGATGGTAAGGCCCGTCCAGAAGCAAAAGGACGAGGTTCTGACTGCCTTTGGCTTGTTTCCCTCGCCGAGCAGACGTGAAATCAGCGACGTACCACCAATACCAAAAAGCATGCCTACTGCCATAAATATAAGGAAAACCGGTGTCACAATCGAAACTGCGGCAACCATATAGGCATTTTTCGTCTGGCCGATAAAAAACGTGTCTGCTAAGTTGTATACCAGGACCATCAGCATACTGACAATCGATGGTATCACATTGCTGATCACGGCTTTAGGCACAGGAGCATCCCTGAATATTTCTTTTGTATTATCCTGCATGATAGTCTCCATTCCTGCTGTTTAGTAATCTAATGCAATATCCTCGGAAAACAGAGGGTGCTTTCCATCCTTCTCTGACAGATTCGGCTCCTCTCCCTCCGGGATCGGCCACTGCACGTTTATCGTCGGATCATTCCACATAATACCGGCCTCAGAAGACGGATCATAAAAATCTGTACACTTGTAAGCAAACTCCGCTGTGTCGGAAAGCACATAAAATCCATGCGCAAATCCCTCCGGAACATAAAACATATTTTTCTTTTCCGCTGTCAGCGTCACACCGAACCACTTTCCATATGTCTTAGAGCCTCTTCTGATATCCACTGCCACATCAAAGACCTCACCACTCAGCACCCGCACAAGCTTGCCCTGTGTATGCTCCTTCTGAAAATGAAGTCCGCGCAGGACTCCCTTCGTCGAGCTTGACTGATTGTCCTGCACAAATACCATATCAAGTCCTGCCGCCTTAAAATCCTCGTAATTATATGACTCCATAAAATATCCCCGGCTGTCGCCAAACACCCCCGGCTGTATCAAATAAAGCCCTTCTATGTCTCCGCATTTTTCAAAAGTGAATTTGCCCATTGTATTTTCCTCGCTTTCCCAATAATCTTTATGAATTCAAGGTATATTCTAACACTATCATACGGACTTCGCAAATAATTTCTTTCTTTTCTTCTCCTTCCTCAGGCGCATCCTCTTTTTCTGCTTTGTTTCTGCCATCTCCTCTGCTGTCACGGCCACGTCCTGCAGCTCGTCCTCCCCGCCCTGCGCTATCATATCATCCTGTTCTCCGTCGCCGTCCGATGCCTCATCATGCGGCGTCACACTGCCTGCTGTCTCCGGCATCTGTATATCTTTCTCCTCTGCGGACTCCTCCTGCTTTACCTGTGCCAAAATCTCCTGCAGCAGATCGATCTGCTTTTCCTGAAGTTCCTCCTTCCGCAGCAGTAAATAATTCATCTCCTTCTGCAGCCTTGTCGATACCTCTTCACAAATGCGTTCCTCCGATTCCCGGCTAAACTCTTCCATCGTACCTCGTATCATCTGCTGCAGCATTGCCTCGAATTGGTGCAGCCGCTCCAGAGACGCCTTTCTCTGTGCCTCCTGCAGCTGAGTGGCAGGCTTTGCCCTGCTTTGCTCCAGCTCAAAGCTTCTTTCCTGCCATGTCTTCTGACGCTTCTCATAACGAGCCTGGTTAAGTGATGTTACAGACGCTTTGGAATTGTCCATTGCACGCTCCATCGTCTCCTGAAAGACCTGGCCGTTTAACTCCTCCCGCAGACGATAGATATCCTGTGCATCCATATGCTCCAGCCTTCCCAGATCCGGCAGCAGTTTTTTAATCGCCCGGAGCTGAAAACCCTGCTCCTTCAGATCTTTCACAGAGCGCAGCAGCTTAATATCCGATTCCCGGTAAAACCGATGGCCCATCTCATTCCTCGGAATAGGAAGTTCCAATTCCTCCTCCCAATACCTCAGCACGTGATTCTCCACCTCAACCAGCCTGGCCGCATCTGATATCATATATCCCTTTTCCATGTCTTTCCATTCCTTTCTATATATATTCTCTTAATATTTCCTCAAATAATTCCGCGCGCTCCGCCGCTGCCTGCTCCGACATCTCCCGCTGCTTCCCGGCAATCTCCTGATCAAGCTGCAATTCCTCCAGAAATACTGACAGCAGCTCTGCCATCTCTGCACCGGCTGATCCCGTTCTTCCCTGCCTTTCCTCCACCCGTCCCCTTTGACGCATGGTCTCCCGTTCATCACCACCATTATGTATCACAATATTTCCTGCCAACACACCTCCCGACACTAATTCGGAGGATGCAGCCGTATCAGACGCCGCCGTTCCTGCATCAAATGTTACACCAGGCACGTCAGCCAAAGCCGTATCCGGCGCCGTTCCTTCCTGTTCTGTCGTCTCATCCCGTTCCTCAAAATATTCCATCTGGTATTTCCTCGTAGCCTCTTGATGGAAATATTCGTTTTCCAGGCGTGCCCGCATCGTATTTTCCATATAATCAATCACCTGAATCCGAAAAATCCTCCAGCTCAGGTGCGTATTAAAGCAAAGCTCAAACATTCCCTGCAGGAGCAAAAGCCCTATTGTAACACCGCCCAAAATACTGAACCATTCCACAGGCATCTGGTAATAGCCTCCCAGCATGCAAAACAGCGCACAAAATCCCAGCTGCGCCGTAATAAAATATTCCCCCGCGTATTCCCATGCATGGAGCGACAATCCCAGAAAGTGATAATGATACAGATATCGATCTACAAAATTTTCCACATTGTGAACGCTGATACGAAGCTTATAATATGCCTCGAATTTTGACATCATCGACTTCATCCATCGATTGTCTGTCGTCCCCATTTGGTTGGAATCCCATAAAAGCCTTCGATATAATATACTGCTGATCATCTTCATCACAAAAGAAATGCAGCTGACTGCCGCCATAAAAAACAGCATATCGTAGCTTTCCAACAATTTTCTCATAGATACCTCCCTATACCTTTGTTTTCATTTATCATACGTTTTCTGTGTCGCCCTGAACAGAGGGAATTAGACATCATTTTCTATTCCGCTTCGACAAAAGGCGGCAGTTTCCACTGCCGCCTTTTGTAATATTCACACTCTCTTTTATCTTTTTCCATACTTATGTATAATAAGTTCCCCAAGCTTTTGAATCCGTTCCCCTGCATGCGCAAAAAACATCTCATACGCCGGACACAATAAATTCAGGCCAATTTCCTCGCCGCCTGCGCTTTCCCGCCATCTCCTGCATCCCCCGTGACAGAGGGACAGATACGGGCATGACGCACATTTCTCATGCTGCTTCCTTGATTCCTCAATAAACCTTTCAGCCCGGGCAGAATGCAGCAGTTCCTGAAACGAATCCTCCAAGTTCCCCAGTTTCCACTCATCACTGCAGTAGAAATCGCAGGGATAAACACTGCCGTCACCCTCCACTACAAAATAACAGTCACAGCAGCCGCTCATCCCGCATTCCTCCGACGGATATCCCGCCGCCATCTGCGCAAGATTTGAAAACATCCGGATATCTATATCCTCACCATTACAATAGTCCTGATACCACAGATCAAAAAGCTCACACAAAAATCTTCCATATCCCTCCGGCTGTATCGCAAAAGAGCTTGGCGTCCCCTCCTCCAGCCGATTTCTCTCATCCATGCACGGAATAAACTGTAAATATGGAAATCCCTGCCTTCTGAAAAAATGATATATGCTTGACGATTTTTCTGTCGCATCTTTCGTTACCACACTCAAAATATTATAGTCCACATGATAACGGTTAAACAGTTCCACCGTATGCATCAGACGCTCAAAGGTTCCCTGTCCCTGCATATCCAGCCTGTATTTATCATGGCATTTTTTCGGCCCGTCCAGGGACAGTCCTACCAGAAAATGATTTTCGGAGAGAAATTCTGCCCAGCGTTCGTCTATCATCAACCCATTTGTCTGTAAGGTATTTTGAATGATCAGGCCTTTTTGATTATGCTTCTTCTGTAATTCGACCGCCTTCCGGTAAAATTCGATTCCACAAAGCGTCGGCTCACCGCCCTGAAAGGCAAAGGTAAGAGAATGCTCTGCATATTCTATCGCCCTGACCACGAGCTGTTCCAGTGTCTCCTCCGACATCATGCCCTTGCTGTACTCCTCACGGTTGCTGCTCAGACATTGATAAAAACAGTATTTGCAGTCCATATTACAATTCGACGATGCCGGTTTAATTAAAATACTTGATGCTGGCATATTTTTCTCCTTTAGTCTGCGTGCAACACTTTCTCTGTCTCCTTCGCAAGATCAACTGTCCGTTCCTCCACATTGATCACAGCCTTGCGGATGACGCCCGGATACTCAAACGGTGAAGCGTAATCCTGATCATAAACTGATGAAAATTTATTGATCTTTAAGGATGTTGTCATAAAGGTGGAATAATGAAAATCATCCACATTCCCTTCAGCCGTCTTCTGATCATTGATAAATAACGCAACTTTGGCTTTCTGATCTCCTACAACGGTAAATTCTGCGCGAACTGTCACCTCGCCCAGTGGAAGCTCCTGTTCGGATTCTACCACGTAATATACATCTCCGTCCAAATTATAAACATATTTCAGGCGATTTCCCTTGATATAAAGGCTGATTCCGCCAAAGCGGTCCCCCTTGGCAAGCAGCACGCCGTCCTCCTCCTTTGACTTTCTGTCAAGTACAAAGGTGACCTGATTTGACACGCTTCCAAGTCCGGGATCTGTCAGCAGGTCATACGGATAAATTACGTTGTTGTATTCTTTGTGATGTGCCGGCATCGGAAACGCCCTTTTCTTCAGGCAGTCACGGCTTGCCAGCATACCGCCCTCCGGCATCGGAAATACATGATACTGTGCCGCCTGTATCAGCCACTCCTCCTGCAGCTCTTTCAGTTTTTCAGGATACTGGTCTGCTACATTGTATTTCTCTGAATAATCCTCATCCACGTGATACAGTTCCCATACGTCATCATCATATGTCTGGCTGAACATATGATTAACAACGGCCTTCCAGCCATCCTTATAAATCGAGCGGCAGCCCTGCATCTCAAAATACTGCACTGTCTTGCCGGTTACCGCATTCGGATCTCCCAGAGTCGCTGCAAAACTGATTCCCTCATACTCCTTCTGCGGCACACCCCGGATGAACTGCGGCTTTTCAAAACCGAGCAGCTCCATAACCGTCGGTGTCACGTCCGATACATGATTAAACTGACGACGGATTCCTCCCGGATCACTGATCGCTGCGGGATACCTGATAATCAACGGATCCTTGATACCGCCTTCATAGGTCCACTGCTTATACCACTGGAATGGAGTGTTACCCGCATTGGCCCATCCTGTCGGATAATGCGGCGCAGAGTACTCGTCGCCGATCGTCTCATAGTTCTCCAGTGTCAGCTCCACATCCCTCGGATAATCGCCTGTCACATCCATGCTCGTATTTAAATTATAATGGCCATCCTTTCCGCCTTCCGCGCTCGCACCATTATCAGACAAAAATACAATCACAGTATCATCCAAAATGCCAGCGCTCTCCAGATAATCAATCAGACGGCCGATCTGGGCATCCGTATGCTCCAAAAATCCTGCAAAGACTTCCATGTAACGCGCCGCAGATTTTTTCTGATTTTCGGTCAGCTCATCCCATGCCTTCACATGCTCATTTCTGTCCGTCAGCTCTGCGTTGTCATTCACAATGCCCATTTTTTTCTGGTTTGCAAACCACTCCTCGCGGATCGCATCCCACCCCTGGTCAAACTTGCCCTTATATTTGTCAATATACTCCTTGGGCGCATGGTGTGGGCTGTGCATTGCCCCATAAGCCAGATACAGGAAAAACGGCTGCTCCGGATAGGAAAATTCATGGTTGTAGATATACTGGATCGCATTGTCTGTCAGATCCTCCGACAAATGATATCCCTCGCTCGCCGCCTTCGGCTGTTCCACCATCGTATTATCCCTTGTCAGCGTCGGATTCCACTGATCTATGTCGGCCGCCAGGAAGCCGTAATACGTATCAAATCCTTTTCCCAGAGGCCAATTGTGATACGGCCCTGCCGCCGTGCGGACACTGGAATTGCACAAATGCCATTTTCCGACCGCCATCGTGCGGTAATCATATTCCCGCAGTACCTCTGCCAGCGTCGCAAACTGTGGGTCGATGCCGCCCTGTCCGTTCTGCAGTCCCGTCTCAAATTCTACAACATTATTCACTCCTACAGAGTGATGGTTCGCTCCCGTCAGAAGACTGGCTCTTGTCGCAGAGCATACAGCTGTTGTATGAAAATTATTGTATCGCAGCCCTTCTCCGGCCAGACGGTCAATATTCGGCGTATGGATTGTAGATCCATAACAACCCAACTGTGCAAATCCCAAATCATCAATTACAATATAAATTACATTCGGTTTCCCCTCCGAGGGGCTCTTCTGTCCCTGAAAAGCAAACTGAGTCTGTGACAATGTTCTTCCAATCTTTCCGGTAAATTTTCTTTTCTTCATATTTTCCCTTAACCTTTCCTTCGTTCCTTACTTAAGTTCCTCTGCTGCCTTTGCATAATACGAAGTATCAACAAAACTCTTTACATCCACCTTTTCTGAAATCACAGAGTGATCCATCATCCAATCGACTAATCCCTCGTAATAAGAAAGCTTTTCCTCTGTAATCTCCGGAGACATATATTTCAGGGAGGTGTCAAATTCATAATTCTTTCTTGCAAATTCCGACGGTAATGACTCAGAGGAAACGGACTCATACAATGCTTCCGGATCCTTTACAGCATCCTCATATGCCCTGATGAGCGCCTTATTAACCGCAACTCCAAGCTCCGGAGTCTCCTTCAGCACCTTATTCGTCATATTAAAAATATAAGTCGGGGACGCCTCTTCTACATCGCTTCCCGTGTCAATCACCTTACCAACCCCCAGGCTTTCCATATAATACTGAATATTTGCAGTCATAATATATGCATCCGCATCTCCTGACTGCAGCAAAGAGGTCGCATCCGATGCAGCATTAATAATCTCCACCTTGTCCGTATCAATGCCTCTTGCCTTTGCATAATTCTCCCAGAAAAACTGCGTGATGGAACCTTGCGGAACGATCACCTTATGCCCTTCCAGATCCTTCGGCTTCGTCACCTTATCATTGCCTGACAGCAATGCATACTGCTGCTTACTGTTGACAGACGCCACAATCGTTGTGTCAATTCCGTTACTCTTGCTCGTAAAAGCCGGAAAATCGCCGTAGATTGCTGCATCCAGCTCCCCGGAAGCCAGCGCTTCATTAATTTCGGGGCCGGCCCCCATAAATGCTGTGATCTTTGCCGTATATCCCACCGCATTTAATTCCTCTTCCAAATAGCCCTTCTGATACGCAAGATTACCCATCTCCATCGTCATCGCGTTATCACTTCCGCCAACACCGATATGGAGCTCCTTCAGATCGCCCTTATCATCTCCGGCATCCTTCTTATTCTGCGCCGCATCCTGTACAGAGCCGCTTCCGGCATCCTCTTGCTGTCCCGTGCCGCAGCCTGCCAGCCCCAGTGTCATCGTGCCAATCAAAACTCCTGCCAGTACTCTCTTTGCTAAATTACCTCTTCTCATTTTTCTGATTTCCTTTCTTTGTTCTTATTTCTTTTCATTGATCCTCTGCCATGGGGTAATATACCCAAAAAGCAACCCAATTACTTTATCCATCAATACTCCCACCAGACCTACTACAATCATACATACGATCACAACATGAGACTGCATCATGCTTCTCGCATTACTCATCCGATAGCCGATGCCCGATGTCGCAGCAATCAATTCCGCCGCTACAACCGCCATCCAGGAAACACCAAGCCCCAGCTTCAACCCTACCAGAATCTGCGGCAGGGCATACGGTAAATATACCTTTATAAATCGCTCCCATTTATTAAGTTTGTAAAGCCTTGCTACCTCTATGTAGCCCTCCGGTGTGCTTTCCATTCCACTCTCCGTATTGACCAGAATCGGAAAAAAGGCGGCCAGAACAATAATCACTACCTTCGATAGCTCACCGATGCCGCACCAGAGAATAATGAGTGGTATCCATGCAATCATCGGAATCTGACGAATCACCGTCACGGTCGGCAGAAGCAATCGCCTGACCGGCTTGAACATTCCGATCAGAGAGCCCAAAAACACTCCCAACAGGGCCGATGCCAGAAATCCCTTCACAACTCGTGTCAGACTGACCATCAAATCTCCCTGTAACTGACCCGACGATATCATATCCCGAAATGTCGCTCCAACCTTCGGAATGCCCGGCAGAATGCCCGCCGGAATGGAGCCATATGTTGTAACTATAAACCAGACTGCCAAAACGGCTGCCGGAAGAATCAACGCGATCAGCCATCTTTTTATTGTATCTGTTTTCATTGTGATACCCCTCCTGTTTCCACAATAATGTTGTATAATCCTTCGAATTGTTGCATGACATCATACAATATCCTTCATTTCGCCTGCCTGATCCGTATCCTCAAAGAAGTAATTGTATATTTTCTTCTTATACTCTGCAAATTCTGCACTGCTTCGCTGCTTCGACTTTACCGGATCTGTCTTTATGATCTCCCGGATCTCACCCGGCCTGGCACTCATCACCACGATCCTGTCACCCAGATAAATTGCCTCGTCAATATCATGCGTCACCATGACCATGGTTGTCTTCTCCTTCTGCTGAATCCGCAGGATCTCCTTCTGCATCTGGATTCGTGTCAATGCATCCAGCGCACCAAAGGGCTCATCCAGCAGCAGGATCGTAGGATTGCCCGCTAATCCTCTCGCAATCGCCGCCCTCTGCGACATTCCTCCAGATAACTGACCCGGATAACTGTTTGCAAAATCAGACAGCCCCACCAGTTCCAAATGCTCCCTGACCTTCTGCTCCCTCTCCTCCTTTGGCAGATCCTTAAGGCCAAAACCGACATTGTCCTTGATCCGCAGCCAAGGGAGCAGCCTGTGATCCTGAAATACCATTCCGCACTTCGGTCCGGGGCCGACAACGGCATGCCCGTTTCTTTCCACGATCCCGTCTTCATAATCCACGAGTCCGCACATAATCTTTAACAGGGTGCTCTTACCACAGCCGCTGTGACCTACGATGGTCACAAATTCACCGCGCTTGATCTGCAGAGTAATGTCCCGGAGTACCTCCATCGACTGCTTATCGACCGGAAACTGCTTATTCAGATGTTCTACATTGATAATATAGTCCTGCTCTTCCTTCGTCTCACTCATTCTCTTCTCTCCTCAACCGTTAAAGCATATGATCTGCAATACCATCCCTGACAATTCTGTTTTATATTTTTATCTATATTTTCACCCTTTTTGCGAAAACGTATTCATACAAAAAAAGATAGTGTTTACAAGGGTTCTACGCCCTTGGCACTATCTTTTTTCCCTGTTTTCTGTTACAATAAAAGCAGATCGTATCATATACAATATATTACTAAAATAAAAATGAGGTTTGTGATGAAATTATATAATAAAGCTTCAAATAAATTGATGATCAGCCTGCTCTGCCTTTCTCTTCTGGCAGACAGTCTCTTTTTTCCTGCCATTACATCCACCACGGTATCGGAGGTCTCCCACACCGGCACGCAGCTCCTGTCGCGCGTCCGCATCGGCAAAAACAATGGGTTGACACGTTATCAATACGTCGATGCACAGGGACAGCCCGTCTCACTCCACCTGTCCCGAAAGCCCACCTCTTCACGCAAAAAGGCTGCCAATCTGCCATCCTCCTATGACTCCAGAGAATACGGACTGGTCACATCCATCAAGGATCAAGGTGTAACCGGCAGCTGCTGGGCTTTCGCGGCCATCAAGGCATTAGAGAGCAGCAGTATCAGCCAGGGTCTGTCTGAACCGGACCACACCGATTATTCCGAGAATCACCTGTCATGGTATGCCTACCATCCTGTTACAGACGAGTCCGATCCGCTATACGGCGACCGAAACCTTCTGGATGAGCCGCGGGAAAATGCATATGATACCGGCGGTAATGCCATGTCCTGCATCTTCACTCTGGCAAACTGGTGGGGAGCCGTACGCGAGGACGAGGCTCCCTTCACAGCGGATACCAAACAGGATCTTCTTGCCATGATCACCATCATGAAGCAAAAGAACAACGACTTCCGCAGCCTCTCCGACCTTCATCTCAGGGAATCAAACTGCTATGATGACGCCACACTGGAGGAGAAAAAGGAGGCGGTAATGAAGTACGGCGCACTTGATGTCTCTCTTTATTATGATCATGACACCATCTACGAGACGGATGATGTCACCTCCCTCTATCAGACAGAATATGATGACAGCGATGCAAACCACTGTGTCACTATTGTCGGATGGGATGATGACTTTGATGAATTCGGTGAGGAGGACGCCCCGGCGGGTGCATGGTTGATTGCCAACAGCTACGGCTCGGATTATAACAGTATGGAAGGCTATTTCTGGGCCTCCTACTATGACAGCAGCCTCTGTGAATTCTACTCACTGGAGGGAGAGACACCCGACACCTATGACACCAATTTCCAATATGACGGAAACGGCTGGGGAGAGGTATTTTATGATACAAAACCGATCACGCTGGCTAATGTCTTCAAGAATGATTCCAACGTTCCCAAATCGATTGATGCCGTCACGTTCTATACCGCACAGGACTATCAGGATTATGAGATACATCTCTACCGGAATCAAAGCGGAAATATCCCCACAGACGGAAGCGAGATCGCAGAATGCCGCACCAAAGGCCGCATCGAACGTTCTGGCTATCACACGGTACCACTCACGCAATCCATAAGTGTCGCCCCCGGCGAGAGCTTTTCCGTCCTGCTGACCTATCAGGCCAATCCCTATGCAGGCGGCTATGCCTATGCGCCTGTGGAGGGCGAATCCCAAACGGAATATGGCTATGAATTCCATAGCCAGGCAGGACAAAGCTACGTTTATTTCGCTTCGGAAGGCGTCTGGTATGACCAGACGGCAGTCGATTCAGACGACGAGACACTCAATGTGAATAACGCCTGTATCAAGGCGCTGGCACATAGCGTAACACAACAGGAATACGAAGAGCAGGAGAAAAAATACGCCTTACAGACGACTTCCCCGGCACAGACCTCTCCGGCAGCCCACGAAGTATCTTCTCCCCCCGCTTCCGGCCTGCCTTCCTCCGTCTCCCCTGCGCCTGCAACCTCTCCTTCCCCGATTCCATCCGCCGCTCCCTCCCTTTCACCGGGACACGGGAACCCAAAGAGCCTGACGGTCTCCGCGTCCAGAATTACGATCGGAAACGGAGAAAAAGTCGTCCTCCCCATCAAGACCACACCCGCCACATCACTCAGCCGATTGACATATCAAAGCTCCGATGACAGTATCGTTACGGTGAACCAGGCCGGCCGGGTTACAGGTCGAAAAAAGGGACGGGCAAAAATCACCATAACTGCGAAAAACGGTCTTCGGAAAACTCTGACTGTAATCGTCAAAAACGCGCCGTCCAAGGTAAGTCTGACGGCGAAAAGAACTGTCCTGAAAAAGGGACAGAACTCCCGTATCGCCGTACGTTTCAACCAAGGAAGCGCAAGCTATCTGCGACGTTTTTCCTCCTCATCGCCCGCGGTTGCCAGTGTCAACGCCAAAGGTACTATCCGCGCCCGCAGAAAAGGGTATACATGGATCACCCTGCGCTGCTATAACGGAAAAAAAGGACGCGTCAGAATACGCGTCCTGTAAACTTATTGTTTATTCCAAACCGTTCCCTCTCTGGTGTCCTTAATCTCAATCCCTTTCTCCAGAAGCTCTGCGCGGATGGCGTCTGCCCTTGCAAAGTCCTTTGCCTTTCTGGCCTCCTGACGCTCCGCAATCTTACTCTCCACATAGGCCGCCAATTCATCATCCGGCGTCTCTTCCACCACAGCCTCTGTCAGATTCAGGGAAAATACCCTGTCAAAATCCTCCACGAGAAATCGCTTTGACACATCATTGATATCTGCCTTAAGTACATCATATAGCACGGTCAGCGCCTGCGATGTATTCAGATCACTTCCCATCGCATCGGCAAAAGCATCCTGATACTTGCTGACCGCCTCCCTGTCAACCTCTCCCTGTGTATCCAGGGCAGCCACACGCTTTCTCAACTTCTCATAGCTGACCTTTGCATTATCCAGCACCTCATACGTAAAAAGCAATGGCTTACGGTAATGTGACTGGAGGCAGAAAAAGCGGTAAATCAATGGAGAATATCCTTTCTCCTCTAATAATGAAACCGTCAGGAAATCTCCCTTCGATTTACTCATCTTACCTGATTTATCATTTAAGTGCTGCACATGAAACCAATAATTACACCACTTGTGGCCGAGATACGATTCACTCTGCGCAATCTCATTCGTGTGATGCGGGAAAATATTATCCACACCACCGCAGTAAATATCAAGATACTCTCCCAAATGCTTCATACTTATGCAGGAGCACTCAATATGCCATCCCGGGTATCCCTCGCCCCAGGGACTATCCCACTTTAATTCCTGATCTTCAAACTTGGACTTCGTGAACCAGAGTACAAAGTCCGTCTTATTTTTCTTGTTGGCATCCTCCTCTACATCATCCCGGACGCCCACCTGCAGCTCTTCACGATTCTGATTTGACAGGACATAATATTCCTTCAGCCGGCCCGTATCAAAATAAACATTTCCTCCTGCCGGGTAAGCATACCCCTTCTCCAGCAGTACCTCAATCATATGGATAAATTCGGGAATACACTGCGTAGCCGGCTCCACGATCTCCGGTGTCTTGATATTCAGCCGATTACAATCCTCAAAAAACGCATCACGATAAAACTGCGCAATCTCCATGACTGTCTTGTGTTCCCTTTTGGCACCGGCTACCATCTTATCCTCACCCGTGTCTGCATCGCTGCTCAGATGGCCGACATCTGTAATATTCATACAACGCGTCACCGTATAACCAGCATAGACAAGATACTTCTCCAGTACATCCTCCATCATATAACTGCGGAGATTACCGATATGCGCAAAATGATATACCGTCGGGCCGCATGTATACATCTTCACCAGCCCTTCCTCTCTGGGTACAAAGGGTTCCACCTTTTTCGTCAATGTATTATATAATGACACGTTTCTCATACAGCCTCTGCCTCCTTATGTCTACTTCATTGCCATTAATGCTTCATATCTTGCCGAATCTATGAAGGTTTCCACAAATTCTGTCACCGGATGGAGACAGATATCCTCTGGTGTACCGATCTGCTCCACACAGCCCTCATTCGTTACAATGACCGTATCGGCTACCTCCATCGCTTCCTCCTGATCATGCGTCAC
>CAYYGS010000014.1:0-19563 GCA_964471335.1 uncultured Jutongia sp. | reverse complement strand
ATTATATTCCTCCAGATACTCTCTGACAGATGTCTTAAAATACCGTAGATCAAGCATCCGGATCTCCGAATAGTCCTGTAACAGAAAAGGCACCATGCTATTCGCAAAGGAATCCTTCACAATGAGAAGCTTCGGCTTCTCCTCTTTCTCAGATCCGGCGCTGCTCTCATCAGACGCCGCATCACTCCGGTCTGGGTCAGATTGGTCATCACTCTGTCCGAAATCAGTCTCGCCCGCTCCCTGCTCCGGCCTCAGAATGACCTCGCCGAAATTGCCGCCAAAGAAATAGGCATACTTATCCTTCTCCTTCAATTTAGATGCATCATATATGCCTTCTCTCTCCTGTCCGTCGCATGACACCTCCGTCTGTACGAGGCGTCCCGGCGCATCCATCACATCCGCTACGGCGTCCGCGTCCAAAGCCTTTGAATACAACGTACCATAAAAAGAATCGCTGACTGTCTCCACCCCAAAGTCCTCATAGGGCCGCCCTGTTCTCCCCATGGCATTGGCATATGCACAATACGCCTCATAGGCGCCGGCAAGTGTCCAGTGATGATCTGTTTTGTAATACACCTGTCGTCCCTTGGCCGCCTCAGTGATATTCTCCCGCACATCCAGCAGAGTACCTTCTGTCAGGACGTCCGCTGCCGACTGGTATAGCTGCCCTGCATTATACAACTGTGCGTGTTCCGGCAGATAGTCCTGCAGAATACTCCCCGGCGAGGGTATCAAAAGTGCTGTTACCCTTGCATCCGGTTGTAAACTCTGCACATGATTCACAAAACGCAGATTTTGAAAATAATTTGTCTGAGAGATATCCTGATTCATGATTTTCTCAAAATAATAATGATTTTTACCTATATAAACACCGCCCACGTCACGATGTCCCAATATTTTTTCTGCCCGTGTAGAAAGAGCCGTCCAAAAATCCCTGGCAGGAAACTGGTCATTAAAGGCCTTCGTAATTCCCTCCTGCATCTCCCCGTCCATGACGCCCGATAACGACCACTTTGGAAACTGTTCCAAATAGCGATTCTCATTCTGCGAAAATTCCCGATTCCCCATCGCCACTGTCACGATGCCGCCCGCCGCCAGAACCGCCGTCATAACCGCCACGCAGATCACATACCCCTTACGCATTCCGTTGCCCTCCCTTCACTACTCGCAACATCGTTATCATCATCCTGACAGGACGCCCGTCATCCCACATTGATACCATCAAAAACGAAAATAAAGAAATGGATTATAGCTGCCGCTGACCAAAAAGGCAATACTGAGAAATAGTACAAATAGAACAAACACAGATCTTGCCGCAAACTGCATACTCTCATTTGCCCGGCGGCACAGCCGCTCCGCTAATCTTGCCGGAAGCTGCAGGCTTCCGACAGCTAATATCATCAACAGAATGATATTACTGCTCCAATAGTATGACGATATCTCATTGTGTATGGCTGTTCCCGAACCAAACATCGTGCCTATGTAGCGCAGCAGCAGCCTCATATCATCACAGGCAAAAATCGCCCATCCCAGCACAATAAAGAACAGGGCATACACATGTCTGAGCAGCCTCGGCCACTGCTCCATCTCCTGCAGCAAAAATAACTTTTCTGCCAGAAGCAGCACAAAAAAGTACAGCCCCCATAAAATGAAATTCCAGCCGGCTCCATGCCAGAGTCCAGTCAGAAACCAAACGACCAGCAGATTAAAGATCTGGCGGATGATCCCCTGTCGGTTACCCCCCAGCGGGATATACACATATTCCCGAAACCACGTCCCCAGCGTGATATGCCAGCGGCGCCAAAATTCCGTAATGCTCTTTGACTCATAGGGATATCGGAAATTCTCCGGAAAAGAAAAGCCCAGGAGCTGTCCCAGCCCGATCGCCATATCCGAATATCCGGAAAAATCAAAATAGATCTGAAACGAAAAAGCCAGCGCACCCAGCCAGGCAGACGTCATACAAAGATCTGCCGCCGGAAGGGCGGAAATCTCATCCCAAAGCCTGCCGATCTGATTAGCCAGCAGTACCTTTTTTCCAAGACCGATGAGAAAGCGCTGCATTCCCTTCGCCCTGCTCTGCCAGCAGACCGAACGGTTCGCAATCTGATCCTGAATATCCGCATACCGCACGATCGGCCCGGCAATCAACTGCGGAAACAGACACACATACATTCCAAAGGAAATGATATTCTTCTGCACCGGTACCCTGCGGCGGTACACATCAATACTATAGGATAATGTTTGAAAGGTATAAAAAGAAATGCCGATCGGCAGTGCCAGCTTCAGCAGCTCTATCCCACTGCCTGTCAGCTGATTTACCGTTTCCAGCACAAAGTCCGTATATTTAAAGAAACTTAAAATTCCAATATTCCCTACGACCGATAATATGAGTATGCCCTTCCTTGCCCTCTGTCTGCCCGCCTTATCCAGCGCCTCCATTGCCCTGGCATTGCAGTAATCAAACACCGTAGAAAAGAGCATAATTAGAATATAGACAGGCTCTCCCCATGCATAAAAAAGGAGACTGGCCAAAAATAGAAAGAAATTGCGGAAACGCTCCGGACACAGATAATATACTGCCAGCACCGGAGGCAGAAATCCACAAAGAAATACCAAACTGCTAAAAACCATCCCTACCTTATCTCCATTCTCTGTCGGATTCCGGACAACCGGATCCGTATCTCTACTGTATCTGCGCCATTTTCCCAATCAGGTAAGCGTTTCTCGTCATAGAAATATTATTGATAAATATTACATCTTGTACCTTCTTTTCCTGTGCCAGTTTTGACACACTTCCCTTCCAGTATCGGTAATCGACCACATATACTGTCTGGTAATGATCTGTCAGATACGGAACAAAAGCATTGCCGTAAGATTCCTTCACTACGATACAGCGCGAACCATTTTTGAGTTTCTTATTGCGGATCACCGTAAACGGATTGTCTCCTGCAATAAAGGCACAATATTTGAGTTGTGTGCTGTAATTTGTTGCATCACAGATTACACTGCTGCGGTATTTTCCGCCGTGCTCATCATGATACGTCATCTGTGTCTTCTTATTCATAACAGGATAATAGGCATACACCTTATCCTTCTTCAAAGCACTGCTGCGATTGGTATCCAGATAAAAGGAACCCAGATATCCACCAAAATTCACCCTCTTGTACTCGTTCAGTGTATGAGGCTCCCAGCCCTTCTGCGCACAATATTGCTGATATGCATAATAGGCCCCCCGTGAGGTCCAGTGATGATCCGTCCTAAAATAGATATACTCATTCCTGTGCTGCATCAGCGAATCGTATAGGGAGATCCCCGTCGCCCTCTGGTTCAACCTGTGATAAATCTTCTGTATCGCCTTTTTCTGATTGCTGGAATTCACCTTATCAACCTTATTGTCCGGCAGGGTAATCCCAACACTCGTAGGTACCACGATATCGTAAAGCTTTGCCGCACCCTTCAGTTTATTTGCTGTGCCATTCACTGTATCCGCATATTTCTTCGCATAGGTATCCACATAATTGTATAACTCATATCCACTGTCACCGATAGCGATTGTCCCGCCATAACTCTTGATCTTCTTCTTGACGGTAATTTTAGGATAGGAATTCTTCTTTCCTGACGTCTTGCCCTGTGAATTTTTCCCTCCGCTCTCCTTCTTGGCGGTTGCCTCCGGAGTCTTGGCGGGTGTCGGCGTCTCCTGCCTGAGTGAAATCTCCTCAATCCCACGCGATGTAGATTCCTGCTCCCCACTGCAGGCTGCAAGCCCTATTACACACACGAGACAAACTCCCCAAAATGCTATCTTTCTCTTCATCTGGACTACCTTTCCGATTTACTGCAAATGCTTCTCTATAATTTCCTTAGCCTCATCCTTTTGAGAAGAGACACAAGCAACAATATATTTGCCTGCCTGCAAAATAATAGCATCATCAATCTTCTTTGCCTCCTTGGGCAGATAATCCTGAAAAGATTGCTGCATACTGATCAAATGCGCGCGCACCGCCTCAATCTCATCCGACAGCATCTTCTCATCCGATACCGTCATAAGCAACAGCTCGTCCGCACACGTACCTTCTCCCATATAAAGCTCTATCTTTGTGTTCTCCGATTTCGGAACAATCATGCTCTTCGCAACTCCGTCCTCCATCCGAGAAAGCTTTGTGTCAAATTCCACGCCTTCCAGAACTTCTTTTACGAGAAGTTCTGTATCAATCCCTCCCTGAGAGGCGTTCACCTGATCCTCGGCAGCCTTACTGCCGGACAAATCCTCCTGCACGACTCCCTCTGCCTGCTGTGCATGGATTCCCTGTACAAATGCCCACAGAGAAATCGCAAAAATAACCACAGACATTCCAAATAATATCCAAATCTGCTTCTTTTCGTTCTGTTCCATCATCTTTCCCATTCCAATCTTAATTCATGTATCTGCTTTTCAGCCGAATTCGCCAAAATTCACCAATACGATTATATAATCCCTTTTTTGGATAAGTCAATAGGCATTTGATAATGTTATACATTGTTAAACAATTTTAAACATTTGCTTAACAAGTTGACACACCACATCGCAGCATTCCCTGACGCGGGATTTCCTGCGACGTCCGGATATCCAGAATGCTTTCTGTCTCCTCGCCAGCCGCATTCATATACCAAACAGCCGCCTCACCCAAATCACCCCGCGCCTCATAAAAGGCACCAAGTTCGCAGCACACCTCTGCCGTCATCGTCGTCACGGCGTCCTTAAGGGCATATGTCATCATTTGTGCAACATCACCCTGTTCCCGGTAAAGACGCACCAGCACACAGACAGCCTCCTTCACCTCATCCTGGCTGCGCCCTTCCTGCCCCAGTGTGGCAAGAAATACCGGCTCTGCCCTGACAAAATCCTCAGGCTTTCCCGCGATAAAAAGCTCCATCGCATACATATGGTGCAGCTTAGGCGACAGACGCTGTCCTCCCGCGAAGGCACGGCACAACGCATCCAAATCCCTCGCGGCGTGATTCCCCTCCGGCCTGTGCTGTATCTCGATATCACTGTCAAAAACCACCGGATCCAGACGCAGCGTTTCATGAACCGGATCAATCCATGTAAAGCGACGCAGTCTCCGGTACAGCTTCGGGCGATACTCCTTCTCAAAATTATTGGTAGTATTATTCTTCCCCAGATCATTACAATAATACATCTGTACCATCTCAATCTCCGGCAGAAGCGCCTCCTTCAAGCTGCGGAACCGCTCTCTGTTTGTCTCGTCTAACACCTCGTCCGCATCCGCTGTATAAATATATTCCATCGTTGCCTTCGAATCCGCAAAATTACGCGCATCCGAAAAATCTCCCGTCCATGCAAAATCATAGATTTTGTCTATATAACGGGCAGCAATCTCCTTTGTATTGTCTTCAGATCCCGTATCTACAATGATGATTTCATCCATCAGCCCGGCCAGGGAATCCAGACACCTGGCCAACACTCTCTCCTCATTTTTCACAATCATACATAAACTTATTGTTGCCATTTTTCCTCATTTCTATTTCATTAATCTCTCATGTTCCCCTATCTTAAAGATATTTTCAGAACAACCTGATCTCCATGCCGCTTTCTGCGAAACTTCATTCTTTTCAACCTACTATCAGTTCTGCAATAAAAGCCGCCAGGCATGCCCCTGCGGCCACAATCAGAAGGCTCTTCCTGCGAAACGCCAGAATGGCCGCGGCCACCGTTCCCACAATTCCCGATACATAATCGCCCGTCGCAGAAAAAATAGCCGGAAATGTCATAGCCCCCAGCACCGCATACGGCACATAGGCCAAAAAAGAACGCAGAAATGTATTTTCCAGCCTGCCGCGGCAAAGTGCAAGCGGAATCATGCGAATCAGATATGTCACGCCCGCACACACAAGCAAATACGCCAAAAAGCTTCCGGTATTCACACCTTCGCCCCCTTTCACACCTCTTCCTGGATCGGATACAGCCACGCCCCGACAGCCGAAGCAGCCACCGCACAGATAATGATCACAAACCCCGATGACAATCGGTTCAGCACCGGCAGCCAGCGGAAACAACAACTCAACACGACCGCCAGCAGAATCACCTTCAGGCATGCACTGTCCTCTCTTGCCTGTGGAATAATAATCGCCAGAAACATCCCATAAATAGCGATTCCCAGCGCGTTTCCTACCAGCTCCGGCAATACATTTCCGATCAGCGCTCCGGCCAGTGTGCCAAGCTGCCATCCCAGGTAGGGCACCACAATCAGCCCATACAGATAACTGCGCCCAACCTCTCCCGGACGGCTCATCGCCACAGCAAAAATCTCATCCGTCACCCCAAAGCTCACCGCCAGCCGGTTCCAGAAATCCACCGTCTTATCCACCTTCTGGGATAGTGACAGGGACATCAGCGCATAGCGCAGATTGATGACAAACTCCGTCAGTGCCATCTCCATCAGACCGCCGCCCGCCACCATAATATCAAGACCGGCAAATTGCCCTGCCGATGTCAGATTCGTCACGGAAATCAGCAGCGCCTGCCACCAGCTCATTCCAACAGACACCGCCATCAGGCCAAACGTAAAACTCACCGATAAATATCCCAATGCAATAGGGATGCCGTCACGCATCCCCTGCCGAAAATCCTTCATAGTTGTACTCATGCTGTGTGCCTCCTTTGCGAGCTGCTCAGTACGCCAGCTGGCCGCACAAGGTATATTTGACCACAGCTGCTGCCTCCCGTACATACATATTTGGCGCCGTATACCATTTGACACGGGAACCGAGTCCCTGCACATGCTCCAGCCCCATTTTCCCGGCGATCCCCATCGCGCGGAATATATGGAAGGAATTCGTTGCGATCACAACTGAAGCATCCTTCCGCCCCATCTTCTCAATGCTGAAAGACAGATTCTCATTTGTATTCACCGATTGGTCCTCCAAAATCAATCGCTCAGACGCGATCCCCTTCTTCAGGAGATAACGGCTCATAGCCTCCGCCTCGGAAATAGCTTCGCCCGGCCCCTGACCGCCGGAAAGGATCGCCACCGTAGACGGATTATCCTCCAAATACTGATATGCTGCATCCAGACGGCTCTGCAGATTATACGTCACCTTCACTCCCTTCACACGGGCACCCAGCACGATAATATAATCTGCGCCTCCGTTCGGCTGTGAATGACCATAGCCCAGCAAAATCCCCTCTATTATCAGAAAACACAGGGTTCCCAGAGCCGTCAACACCAACACCGTACGGCAGAACCATGCCGGAAAGAAGCCCGGATGTCTTCTTACCCAAAGCAGTACACCTCCCGCCAGTAGCAGCGCCACACCGAAGGCCAGCCAGAAATATGTGAAGAAGTTCGTCACGTCCAACATCGTAAAATAAAAAACAAAGTAACTGATGCTTGCCACTCCCAGAAGCCAGAATATAATCACAGCAATCAACATCTCATTTCCTCCATCAAAACGCCAAAGGCTATTGGATTTCCTCGGTGCCAATCTCGGCCTGTCCTACATCCTCAGCGGTCGTCTCGTTTCCTACATCCTCATAACCCTCGCCGCCCCCGGCAGGATCCTCAACCGGCGCTTCTGTCGGCGCAGGTGTCGCGGGCGCAGGTGTTGATGTCGGTTTTGTATTCTTGGTTGCCGTAGGCTTCGGTGTATCCACCGTTGACTCCTGCTCCTCTGTAATCATATCAGGATCAATCGACGGCATTGGCGAAGCCGACGCATCGCCCTCATTCTCATCGTCCGTCTCCTCCGCAACAAACGGAGCATACTCCAATCCGCTGTGTATCTCCTCCATAAACTGATGCCAGATATAGAGCGGATATGTGTTACCATAAAGCGTTGACAACTCCCGCGGCGTATCATAGCCTACCCACACAGCTGTAGAATAGTACGGCGTAAAGCCACAGAACCAGCCATCCTTCTTATCACTTGTAGTACCCGTCTTGCCGGCGCAGGCCATATTGCTCAATCCTTTGCCGCGCCCGGTACCACGGAGCAGCACGCCGGTCAGGATATCCGTCATCGTATCGGCAGCCGACACCTCATAAACCTGTCTCTCCCGAATCTGCTTACTGGTATTGAGAATAACTTTCCCATCGTCATCCGTAATCTTCGTAATACACGTCGGACTGCGAAATCTCCCGTGATTGGCCAGCGCCGCATAGGCAGACGCCATCTCCACTGTACTGACGCCATTTGTCAAACCACCCAGGGAGGATGCCGGGAAAAAGTCATTGTCTACAATTTTAGAAAACTGCATCTTCTGCACATAAGACAATCCCACCCGTGGTGTCAGCTCCTCAAAGAGCTTCCATGCAATAACGTTCTTTGACTGCTCCACGGCATAGCGCAGAGGAATCTTGCCGGAATATTTCCCATTAGAATTACGCGGGCCTCCCTCAAAAAAAGTATCATCGACAATCGAATCCGGTGTGTAGCCCCGTTCCAGCTGCGGTGTATAGACGGCAAGCGGCTTAAAGCTGCTCCCCGGCTGACGGAAACTCAGATAACCTCTGTTCAGCGTATAACCTGTTTTCGCCTTCTGCTTCCGTCCGCCCACAATAGCAATGACGCGGCCCGTCTTGTTATTAATGCATGTTGCTGCACCCTGAAGGGTGTACACGCCCTTCTTCTTCTCCGTAAAGGATGCCAGCTGATCATTCACAGCTTTCTGCAGCTTCTTCTGAACCTTCTTATTTAATGATGTATAAATATGATAGCCGGAATTATACAGCGACTTGTAACACTTATCATAAACCTCCCCGTACTCCTTATCATAGGAAGAGCGGTCGGCATCGCTGCTGAACTCATAGCGGAAATTAAATTTTTCCTTCTCCATCAAAGCTTTCGTGGCGCAGCTGATCGCATACGTCGCCAGATAATCCTGCGGCTTAATATCCTCTGCCGGATTAAGCACTACATCCGAATAATATGCATCACTGTACTCCGCAGCAGAAATACACCCTTCCTCCAGCATCTGATCCAGAATACGGCCCTTTCTCTTGATCGTATTGTCAAAATGTTCAAACGGATCATAGGAAGACGGCCTGTTCGGGATTGAGCAGACAAAGGCAACCTCTCCCAGGTTCAGGTCTGATGTCGCCTTGCTGAAATAACCACGGCTTGCCGCCTCGATTCCGTAATATCCATTCGCAAAAAAGACATTATTGATATAAAACTCCAGAATCTGTTCCTTGGTATATTTCTTCTCCATCTCCATCGCTACAAAAATCTCTCGGATCTTTCGCGAATACGACTTATCCGTATAATCCAGATAATCTGTAAAGGTATTTCTGGCCAGCTGCTGCGTAATCGTGCTGGCTCCCCGCGACGCATCCTCCCCGCGCATCTTGCTCTTAATCAGCTGCACCGCCGCACTAAGCAGCGCCTTGGGGTCATATCCGTCATGCTCATAGAAATCCCTGTCCTCTGTCTGAATAAAGGCATCCTTTACATATTGAGGAATCTGATCCGACTCCAGATAATATGTCTCCTTCTCACCCTTCAGCTTGGCAATCGCCTTCCCCTTGGAATCATAGATATAGCTCGCCTCGGATGCCCTGAAATCATCAGTGCTGGACTCCTTCACGATCCGCTTCGCCTCAGACTGCCACCGTAAGAGTGTATTTCCATACTTAAAATAAAAGATTGTCATTCCTGTCAAAATTGCCAGCAAAAACAAAAGCATGAAAATCTTCCCTGCCAGACGAAGTCTTGGATGCTTTTTCTTTTTCTTGACTCTGGGAGCCTTACTCTTGCTGCTCGCAGGCTTCGCCTTCGTCTGCGTGCCGCGGCGTGTAGGCGCCTTTCCTGCGCTTTGCTGTGCTGCCTGTCCACGGGTACTGCTCGTCCGTGCTGCATTGCTTGTCCGTGCTGTACTCCTGCGGGCATTCGCACCGGCACGCTGTGCTCCTGATGTATTTCTTCTTCCTGCGGAAGAATCTCCTGTATAATGCTTTGAATCACTCATGCTTCTCCTCCATGCCTGCATAGCGCCTGCAAAAAATACTCCGCATGCTCCTCTATGCATCGCTGAATTCTATAAGACACATTTCCAATTGTGCCTATCATAGCATATTTTCCGAAAAAATACAGCCCCCTCCGATTTCTTTCAGAAAATCATAAGAAATATATTACTTAATTTACGATGTACTTGTATAAAAATATATTCTGCGGGGAAGGATAATGATACGACAACTATCAATTAGCACAGAAAGGACAATCCTATGTATCATATTTCCAGGAAGCATCGAGGCCGTCAAAGAGGGCACTGGGTACTTCTCGAACATATTCCTACTATATTATCGCCCCGCATTCTCCTGCTGGCATTTTTATATTCCATGGCATTTACCCTGCTGCTGATCGGACTGAAAATGTTTCATCTGGAGCAGCGCATCAACACAGCGGCAACACAGCTGGCCTCTGCCTCCAGGACCGAAAAACAAATCGGTTCCCTGCTCTACCAGCAGCAGAGCAACGCCGCTATACAGGAAAATATCGCATCCCAGATTATCCGTCTCCACGTCATCGCCAACAGCGACAGCGAAGAAGATCAAAAATTAAAACTCAAAGTTCGCGACGCGGTTACCGCAGAGTTAAAAGATGATTTAAGCACATCATTATCAATTGAAAAAGCTCGCTCCACACTGCTGTCACGCATACCGGACATCGAAGCTCTCGCCGAACAGATCGTCCGACAGGAAGGCTATACGTATTCCGTACGCGTCACACTCGGGAAACGCTATTTCCCGGTAAAGATCTATGGTGACCTGAGCTTTCCGGCCGGAAACTATGAAGCACTCTGCCTGGAACTTGGCCGCGGAGACGGACACAACTGGTGGTGTGTCCTCTTCCCCAGCCTGTGCCTTCTCGACGAGACAACCGCAGAGGTTCCGGAGGAATCCAAAGAAAAGCTCCAGGGCTCCCTCAGCGATGCAGAGTATGAAGCATTGCAGACAGAGCCGGAGACAGGGGAGGTAGAGATTCATTCTGCCATCTACGACTGGCTGAAAGGAAAGTAACAGGCTGGCAAATCTTGCATCATCCCTTCACACACAGCAGAAGAGGCAGGCGCCATCACACGCTTGCCTCTTCTGCATTGTTCTAGATTGGTTCTGTTAGAGTTTTATATTCTGGATACATTCCATACCAGCATTTTAATATGTGTAAGATCCCTCTGCCTTGATCTTCTCACCGCTATGATTGTATATAAAGACGCAGTGGGTGCCTTCCTGCTTCGCGTAAAATGTCTGAAATACATCCCCGCCGCCGCTGATATACTGCGTCGTACCATCCGGCTCCATCACACCGACACGTATCTTGCTGCTTGTTTTATTAATTGACAGCATAACCTTGATCGGAGCTCCCTTACTGACTGTGAAACCCGCAGTCAGATCAGTTGTCCCCTTTGCAACGGTCCAGTTGATCAGACCAACACCATACAGCATAATCCCGGAATCTTCATCCGGTCTGACAATCTTAGTCTCTGCCTCCATTTCTTTCATGGTTCCGTATTCTATAGTACGCTCCGGCGGCAGCTCCTGACGCTCCACTTCTTCGCTTTCCGTCATGTTCCAATATGTCTTCTCGTATGCCTGGCGCATCCCACCAGCGGCTGCGCAAGTCAGAGTACTGCCAAAGAGCATGCAGCTCACGGCAATCATTGTTACTGCGATTCGGTTTATCTTGTATACTTTCCCTGTATTCATATGATTTAGCCTCCATAATAATTGATTTTTCCCTTCACTCCACATTGGCATAAAACCCATCATCCGATTCAGAGCCGAATCCTGCATTTTGCACAACAGTTCAAAATACTCCTTTTGGCCGAAATTGCCTTCATAACAATTTGCATCACAGCACACCTCTGCCCAGAGAGTAAGCTGTCTCCATAGATAGCCTGACAATGGATTAAACCAGAAAATAATATTGATAAATGCAAAAACTGGCTTCCAGAGGATATCCTTCTGCTTCCAGTGACTCAACTCATGAACAAATACCATCTCTAACTCTCTGGCATCCCTGAGATCATCCACAGGAAGATAAATTGCCGGGTGTATCACTCCCTTCACAAATGGAGACGCTACAGAATATCCGCGGTACAGCCGTATCTTTTTCCGTATTTTAAGTTCCTGACAAACCTGTTTCAAGATCCTCTCACTCTTTACATCAGCCCGCATACATTCCCTGATGATCCTGTGGAAATATAACCACACGGGTAATCGAAGCAAGGTGAGGATAAGCACGCCGATAGCCCATACTAGAAACAGAGCCGAACAAACATCTTCCATTAGAGGAGATGTAATCTGAAACCCAATGGAATATTGATTCTGCCGTATCTGCAAAATATAGTTTCCCACGAGATAGAAAAGAGGAAATATGTATGTTAATGCTACTGCACGAAGCAGCCGGTACATATCTCTCACATCCGTCCATTTTTCCAGAAATTTTCTGAACAGCATCCACATCACTGTCACAAGACTGCCCGTGATGCTGGTCAAGAATAACACAAATAATATAGTGCTCACTATTAAGTTCATATTATACCCTCTTAAAACCTTCCATAGATTTTCTATGCGCCTAGATACTCTATCTAGTTTCAAATTTATCCCTGTTGTCGATTTTTGTCAAATTGTTTTCATCGATTTTCCACATAATATAACAATTATATATTAAAAATCCATACAGTCATGCAACCATATATTTAAAATACACATACTTCTGTGTAATATAGATTATAATATAGCATAGGTTCGCCAAAATGGAAACCATAATTTTTAAAGAAAGGAGTATACAGACGCAAAAAAGGTCTGTACTCCGGCCCGACAGATCGCTTGTCCGGCCGGAGATAGGTACAGCTTATGAGCAACCGCGATGGAACTTTACAATTGGTCCGTGACCGCATCTATAAGGGATGTCTGGAGAAGAATATGTCAATGCGTCAGTTGAGTTTGTCGATTGATAAGAGCCCTGATTATATCCAAAAGGTAATTTCCGGCAAGATCGTACCCAATCTGAATGTCCTGGATGATATTTGTGTGGAACTGGAATTTCAGATGTGTGAATTATTTGACCAATCCATAGAGCATCCGGCGAAATATCACCGCCTGCTCTCGTATATCGAGAAACTCTCAGATACGCAGATGGATGCTTTAATCATCTTTCTGCATGAAATGAACGGGGAACGCTGATACAGCCGACGCCCGCATACGGACAACCATGAGCGTCACGCTTCGCGCAAACAAAAAGAGACGGAAGTTGGAGAACCATATTCTCCGCCTTCCGTCTCTCTTTAATGGACTGAAAATCATTTCTTATCTAAAGCCGCAATACTCCGGTCCTTAAGCCGGAATTTTATCGCCTTATTAATAAGATAGGCGATGACTGCCACCACCGGAACGCCGATAAACATCCCCAGTACACCGAAAAAATAACCGCCGATCGTGATTGCAAAGATTACCCACATAGGGCTTAAGCCTGTAGACTGCCCTAATATCCTGGGACCTAATACCAGACCATCAAACTGCTGCAGCACCAGAATCATCAACACAAAGATCACGGCCTCCCTTGGACTGGTACACAGGTAAATCAGTACCCCCGGCACTGCACCGATGAAGGGGCCAAAATAAGGGATCATATTTGTCACACCCACGATCACGCTGAGGAGAACCGCGTACGGCAGGCGCAGAATATTCATAATAAGACAACATAGAATCCCGATAATCAGGGAATCCAGTGCCTTTCCGATCAGAAAAGAATGAAAGATATCATTGCACTCCACACAAATCCTGCAGACAGAATTTCCCTTCTCTTCTGAAAAGATAGCGTAGATCAGGCGTTTAAACTGATAATGAAATTCCTTCTTCCCCGAAATCATATAAACGGAAATCATAATAGCAAGCAGGATATTGATTACTGTTCTCATAACAGAGATCGACAGGGAATATACGAAAGGAAGCAGATTTCCCATCACATCTGTGCCGAAGCTGACCAGATCAGGCACCATCTCATTGAGCCGCTCCGCAATCAAGGCCGTATCAAGTTCCGGATAGCGTTCCTGCACATTCATCAGAAAATCATACACATGATTGTACATCACAGGCACGTTTCCTGCCAATTCACTGATACTATCCATGAGTTGGGGAATGACAAAGGTAAAAGCTATAGATATAAATGCCAAAACGACAACATAAGCAATCAGAATCGATGTGTACTTCAGGGGACGGCGCAGATGCTCCTTCTGTGTACGCGCCTGCAGGAAGCGGTTTATGATCTCTACCAGCGGCGAAACAAAATATGCAATCAGGAGCGCAGCAAAAAATGGCGCAAGGCTTTTGGCAAGATTTTCCAAAAATCCCTGTATTTTGTGCCACTGCAAAAGTATGGCGGCAAATCCTACGCCGATTATGAGCAACAGAACAATATATTTAAAAATACCGGAAGGAGAAAAATGTTCTGCCCAAAAAGAAAAGCCTGTCCCTCTGCTTTCCCCCTGTCCCTTTTCCTCCTGTCCCTTTTCCTTCTGCCCCGAAGGATTCTTCTCTTCCATCCGTCAGCACCTCCCGTAAAATAGTTGCCCCTATTATAGGTTGATTACTCCATAAAATCAAGGGCATTACTCCTACTTTTCAATCCTACCATATCCTTCCAGGGAATCGGGGCCTGATGTGGTTGACAAAAGGGAAAAAATTGCTGATAATATATGATGTCGAATTAGCGCGAGAGAGTTTAAAAATGGTATATAATAAGGGAGAGTTTTCAGGAAAAATGTTGAAAGATGCTTTATATAGAAGTCGGCAGAGAGTTCTTTTTCTGCTTCTTACAACGGTTATCGTATTCTTAACGGCGGGGGATGCCTCCCTGTCTGTTTTTGCGTGGGACGGAGATGCCCCGGCGCAGCAGACGCCGGTACCGACGGGCACACCGCTTACTGTTCGGCTTGTGACGGCATGCAATGCGAAGGACGGAAGCATTCATCTTACATGGGAACCGGTGGCAGGAGCTGCCTCCTATGAAGTGTGCCGGGCGGCAGAGGGCAAAACTGCTTTCCAGACAATTGGTGTAACAAAAGAAGCACTTTACAGGGACGCCGATGTGATCAGGGGACGCTTTTATCGTTACTATGTAAAGGTGCTGATGGAGGACGGTACATATTATGACAGCGAGACCGCGAGCGGCACATGTCCTCTCCGGACAGTCAGCGGAGTGAGGCTGAGGAGATACTCTTCCTCTTCTATTCATATGGCCTGGAAGGAAAATCGTAACGCCGCATGCTACCGTGTCCTTGTTGCAAAGGGGTCGCCGACACATTTTCAATGCATCGGTATTACAAAAAAGACAAGATATCATGTCAAACGACTGCAAAAGAATCAAAAGTATTTCTTTCAGGTGCAGGCATGCGCCGCGAGGAAGGCGTCCGAGAGAGACGGAGTCCCTTCCGCAGCAGTCGCAATGCAGACAAGGCTTTACCATAGAACGACGGTATTTGCAGGGGATTCCATTACAACAGGATTGAACGCCTACCGCACAATTGACAGAATGAAGATTGACAGCAGGAAGAGGGTCGTGGCCGCAATCGGCCTGAATACGACGACGTTTCGCACCCGCAGATGCTTTGATGGCCAGTCCGGACTGAAACGGGTGATCTCCTACGAACCGTATCGCTTATATATGATGCTCGGCATCAATGAGATTTATTATAGAAGCAGTAAGGAGGTCGCCGCAGGCTACCGTGACCTGATCAATACGATCCAGGCAGAATCGCCGGAAACAGAGATCATTTTATTGGCGGTCTCTCCTGTAACAAAAGCCGAGTGCCAGCAGCGGAAAGGATTCAGCCAGATTCCGTCATTAAATCGCAGGCTGGAGAAGCTGGCGAAGAAGAAGCATTTGAAATACTATGATTACACGGGATTTCTGAAGGATTCCGAGGGATATCTCAGCACAAAATATGCGGTTGCAGACGGAGTTCACTGGAATGCTGCGGGATATGAACGCTTTGGCAAAGTGATGTCAAAATATGATCGTTCAAGGGATCAATTCTAAGGTCAAAAAGGGAAGAGAGGAAGAGATACCATGCGGGGAATTTGGAAGAACAATAAGGGGAACAAATATAGAAACTGCAAGCTCCTTGCACTCTGTCTGACGGTGAGTGTCTGGATGAGTGCGCTGCAGGCACAGCCGGTCTGTGCAGGTGTCAGCTGTAAAGCACTTTGCGGAGCAGCACTCAAAGCAGCGGGGGGCAGCAGCCATTTGAAGTATAAATCGGAGGATGCGATGGATTTTGGAGGATTCTCTGTTTCTGAGCGGAAAAAGGTATCTTCTGTAATGTATCTGTGCGATAGCAAGGAAGTATACAGCATCTGCGTGGCCGGTTCGAAAAATAAAAGCGACGCCGCTGTCCTGTATAAAGCATTGAAGAAATATAAATCAAATAACAGCCGGAGCGACTATCTCGGTGATTATTCCTCTTCGGAACAGAAGGTATTTCAGAATGCCGTCTGTGGAAAGCAGGGAAATTACGTCTGGTATATTGCACTGTCTGCTAACAAGTCGGATAATAAGAAAGGACAGTCTGCCATTAAAAAGAAACTCCCATAATGTGTCGTTTTTAATACTTTTGGCTGGGTGGGTGACGCCAGGCGTCGGATGTGGAGGCCGGGAATGGTTTTTAGCAGCTTATTATTTTTATTTCGATTTCTTCCACTGGTTTTGATAATCTATTATCTTGTGCCGAAGAAACTGCGCAATCTTGTAATCTTTTTATTTAGTTTAATATTTTATGCCTGGGGCGAGCCTGTGTATGTTGTCCTGATTCTATTGTCAACAACAGTGGATTATACGGCGGGCCGCCTTGTTGTGTTTTTTCGGGAACAAAAGAAAGAGGCCGGTGCAAAATGGGTTGTTTTTGGTTCTGCCTTTATCAATCTGGCGCTGCTGGCCTTTTTTAAATATGCAGACTTTTTATTACAACTCTTTCACCGTGTCACCTTATGCCCGGTGCCATCCCTGCAGATTGCACTGCCCATCGGCATCTCCTTCTACACCTTTCAGACAATGTCGTATACGATCGATGTCTATCGGGGAGATGCGAAGGTGCAAAAAAATTTCATAGCCTTCGGTGCATATGTGGCGCTCTTTCCCCAGCTGATCGCGGGGCCGATCATACGTTACAAGACGGTGGCAGAACAGCTGGATGGCAGAAAGGAATCGATAGATTCCTTCTACAGGGGGGTGCTGCGGTTTGTGACAGGACTCGGCAAGAAGGTGCTTCTCGCCAATTCACTTGGTATGATATGGGATGAAACGGCGGCTTCCGGCGGCGGTCTGACGACAGTATCTGCATGGATCGGGCTTCTGGCATTTACACTTCAGATCTATTTTGACTTCTCCGGCTACTCGGATATGGCGATCGGGCTTGGATTAATGTTTGGTTTTCACTTTCCGGAAAATTTCCGTCACCCCTATGAATCGGAAAGTATCACGGAATTTTGGCGGCGATGGCATATTTCTCTCGGAATATGGTTTCGGGAATATGTGTATATTCCACTGGGCGGCAATCGCAGAGGGACGGCCAGGCAAATGGCTAATATCGCGCTGGTGTGGCTTCTGACAGGACTGTGGCACGGCGCTTCCTGGAATTTTGTGCTGTGGGGTGCATATTATGGCGTCCTGCTGGTGCTGGAAAAGCTGTGGCTTGGAAAGGCTGTCCGGGCGCTGCCCGGCTGGATCGCTCATGTATATACAATGGCAGCAGTTATGTTGGGATGGGCTCTCTTTTCGTGGCCCGATATGGCCGATGCGGCGGGATACATGAATGCCTTATTTTTCCGAAGCGGGGCGCTGGCAGATCAACAGACACTGTATCTGCTTCTGTCAAATGGTATTCTCTTCCTGACTGCCATCGTCGGATGTACCTCCCTTCCATGCAGGATATGCCTGCAGCATTTACTGCCGGAGAAGAGCCGGAGGAGAGAGGCGGCTGCCGGCCTGTTTGTTGTAGTTATTTTACTGGCCAATATAGCGATGCTCGTCAATTCATCATACAATCCGTTTCTGTATTTTCGTTTTTAATCCGGAGGAGGTGTTATTTTGCAGAGAGGAAAGCTATTTGTGATTTCTATTTTTTGCGGTATCCTGATACTATTTTCCATGGCATCTCTGATCCTGCCGCACAAAGATTATTCTGCTGCAGAAAACCGTTCTCTGGCAGACAGGCCGGAGCTATCCCTTCCGGAGATACGGGACGGAAGTTTTCAGGAGAGCTACGAGGAATATCTGAGTGATCAAATGCTTTGGCGTGATGGCTGGGTACGGCTGGCGTCTGTTCTGGAACATGCGGCCGGCAGGCTGGATATCAACGGCGTCTATGTCGGACAGGACGGATATCTGCTGGAACGATATGAAGTGTCGGACTTCGATCAGGATCAGATGGACGAAAATATTACCTATTTATCCGGTTTCCTGAATCGGATGACGGAACTCTACGGCAAGGAAAATGTAACCTGCATGATGGTTCCTTCGAAGACGGATGTCCTCTCAAACAGGATGCCGCGGTTTGCCAAAGCAGGAACGGCCGGAGCAGATGGAATCCGTCTGTTATCGGATGAACTGCAAGATCCGGATATTCTTCTCGATCCCGGTGAGGCATTGGCAGAACATCGGGAGGAATACATCTATTACCGGACGGATCATCACTGGACTACGCTGGGAGCCTATTATGCCTATCGCGCATGGGCAGAGAAAACAGGCCGCCATGTCAGGCCATTGGATGAATATACGAGAGAAACGGTATTTCACGATTTCTACGGAAGCACCTACAATAAGCTGCCGCTTTCCGTGCCGCGGGATACGGTAGAATTATTTCACAGCCCGGCAGAGAAAGGAATCACGGTGGACATTGACCGGGGCGAGATCGTGTCAGATACTCCTTACTTTGCAAAAAAAGCAGAAAATGCCTTTCGCCGTTATGACGTGTTCTTCTCGAAGAATGCCGCCCAGATCACGGTACAAACCGAGGCAAAAACGGGCCGGAAGCTGCTGCTCGTCAAGGATTCCTTCGCCAACTGCTTTGCTCCCTTCCTGCTGGAGTCCTTCGATGAGATCGTTATGGTGGACTGCCGCTACATCAAACGAAGTGTGGGAGACGTCATCACCGACAACGAAGGGATCACAGATGTGCTGGTATTGTACAATACAGAACGGTTCCTGCAGGAAACCAGCCTGCGGCCGCTGGATGCCGGGAGCGTCAAAGATACGATGGAGGAATTTAATGCCGATGACTTCTTTGACGAATTACAGTAGAGAAACTATTTGTATTACAATGGGCATTAAGTCGTTTTATGTGAAATAAAGAATTCGTTTTCAGCCGCTTGGTATTCATTGTAATATATAGGCAACTGCAAAATTCCCAAATTCCTGCGTCTGAAATCCGATTCCCTCATAGGCATCCTTCTGCGATATATCAATGATATAGATTCCGTTCGGATCCAGCTGTGATGCATCATAACGGAAGAAGGGGAGCTGACGTATCTCCTCGAAGTCCTCCTGGGTGGCCTTACGGGC